>NZ_JBALQK010000037.1:0-17942 GCF_036965845.1 Bacillus sp. JJ1127
CTGACAACCTTTTTATTATTTATCCCGCATTAACGGGCAGTAATACTCCCACATCAAAATTCGGCAAAAACATTGTCTAGCTCTAGCGGCTAGAATCTCCGGTCGTTTCGCCCCCTCGAACGAGGCAAAAAGCGCCTCTCTGTCGGGGGCTCCAACGTCCTTCGATTCTGAGCGAGCCGCTTCCGCTTTTCTAAAGAAGTTAGGTGGGAGATAAACTGCCCGTAAAAGCCCGATTGGTTCAACTAATAATCAGTGGGGGATGAAGAAAACCCCCACTGATTAAAGTTTCACTTTATGCTTTTAATTTTGACATTGCAATTTGTGCTGCCGCAATCGTTGCTTCAATATCCGCATCACTGTGTGCTGTTGATAAGAATAAACCTTCAAATTGAGAAGGTGGTAAGAATACACCTTGCTCTACCATTTCACGATAGTAAGCTGCAAAGAATTCTAAGTTTGAAGTTTTTGCTGCATCGTAGTTAATAACCGGTTCATTCGTGAAGAAAATACCGATCATAGAACCTGCACGGTTTATATGATGCGGAATGCCTTGTTTTTCAGCAGCTTTACGCAGGCCATTTTCTAGCATTTCAGCTTTACGTTCAAATTCTTTATAACATTCTGGTGTTAATTGTACTAATGTTTCATAACCTGCAGTCATTGCTAGAGGGTTACCAGATAATGTACCTGCTTGGTAAATTGGTCCACTTGGTGCAACTTGGCGCATAATTTCTGCTTTACCGCCGTATGCTCCGACCGGCAGACCACCACCGATTACTTTTCCTAAACAAGTTAAGTCAGGTGTTACACCGTAATACCCTTGTCCACAGTTATAAGCAACGCGGAACCCTGTCATTACTTCATCAAAAATCAGCAACGCACCATTTTGCTCCGTTACTTCACGAAGTCCTTCTAAAAATCCTGGCTGCGGTGGAACTACCCCCATATTTCCAGCCACTGGCTCTACGATAACACAAGCGATATCGTCACCAAATTGTTCGAAAGCATATTTCACGCTCTCTAAATCGTTATACGCTACTGTAATCGTATTTTGCGCTACACCTTCTGGTACACCTGGGCTATCTGGTAAACCAAGCGTTGCAACACCAGAACCTGCTTTAATTAATAATGAATCGCCATGGCCGTGGTAACAACCAATAAATTTCAAAATCTTATTACGACCTGTGTAACCACGCGCTAAACGAAGTGCACTCATCGTTGCTTCCGTACCGGAATTTACCATACGTACAATCTCAATTGATGGTACACGCTCAATAACAAGCTGCGCTAATTTATTTTCAATTTCTGTTGGTGCACCAAAGCTTGTCCCTTTTTCCGCTACAGCTTTTAATGATTCTACAACGCGCTCATTCGCATGCCCGTGAATCAGTGGTCCCCATGATAATACGTAGTCGATATATTCATTCCCATCGATATCGTACACTTTAGAACCTTTCCCGCGCTCCATAAACAGCGGATTCATGCCAACAGATTTAAAGGCACGAACTGGACTATTTACACCGCCAGGCATTAAATCTTGCGCCGTTTCAAATGCTTCAATGGATTTATCAAACTTTTTCATTACTGTGCGCCTCCCTCTTGTAACCATCGTGCTGCGTCTTTCGCATGATACGTAATAATTAAGTCTGCTCCTGCACGTTTCATGCTTAATAATTTCTCAAGTACAATCTCTTTTTCATTAATCCAACCATTTTGCGCTGCCGCTTTAATCATGGAATATTCTCCGCTTACGTTATATGCAACGATTGGTAAATTGAAATTGTTCTTCACATCGCGAACAATATCTAAGTAAGAAAGAGCTGGTTTTACAATTAAGAAATCTGCTCCTTCCATTACATCTGACTCAGCTTCACGTAATGCTTCCATTCGGTTTGCTGGATCCATTTGATACGTTTTACGATCACCAAACTGCGGCGCACCATGCGCTGCATCGCGGAATGGACCATAAAATGCAGATGAGTATTTCACAGCGTATGACATAACTGGGACGTGTGCAAAACCATTTTCATCTAATGCATGGCGAATTGCTGTTACAAATCCATCCATCATGTTAGATGGGGCAATAATATCCGCTCCTGCTTTTGCCTGACTTACTGCTGTTTTTGCAAGAATCTCAAGGGATTCATCATTTAAAATAACGCCATCTTCAATCACACCACAATGACCATGGCTTGTATATTGACATAAACACGTATCCGCAACTACTACTAACTCTGGAAACTGTTCTTTAATTTGTTTGATCGCACGTTGTACAATGCCGTGTTCACAATATGCGGAAGAGCCAACTTCATCTTTTTCAGCAGGTAAACCAAATACGATAACAGAACGAATACCTAAATCTACAACTTCTTGCATTTCAGCTTGCAAAAGGTCTAAGGAAATTTGATATACATCTGGCATAGAAGGAACTTCGTTACGAACATTCTCACCTTCAAGTACGAAAATAGGGTAAATAAAATCTTCTGTATGTAAAAATGTTTCACGTACAAGTGCACGCATATTTCCACTTTGTCTTAAGCGACGATGACGATTAAATTGTAAAGAATTCATAGATTTCTATCCCCATTCTTTTATTTAAATTATGCATTTAGATTCAATTTAGAAATGCATTGTATTAACGATTCCACTGTGTATTCTTCTGGAACGATGACATCAGCAAAATAACGCTTTGCCTCTTGTTCTGTTATCGGTCCTATACAAGCAATTGTACATTTTTTTATCCATTCTCTCCAGTTTGTACCCTTAAGTAATTCCACAAAGCTTACAACTGTAGAGGGACTCGTAAATGTCACAATATCTATCTTACCTGATTCTAAAGCTTCGATCAGTTCTAGACGCTTCATATAATTTGGTTTTGTTTCATATACGACCAGCTCTTCTAAAAGCACCCCAAGCTCCCGCAGTTTATTCGGAATAACATCTCTAGCTAAATTTCCTCTTGGAAATAACATACGTTCTTTCCCGGTTAATTTTTTTACAAACTCCTCTGCAAAAGTTTCAGCAACAAACGCAGTTGGAACAAAATGAACTTGATAGCCTCTTTTTTCTAACTCCCGCCTTGTTTTTACACCTACTGCGGCAATCTGTACAGTCAAAGGCATGTTCTTGCCTAAACCATCCAGAAAGAAGCTTACCCCATTTTTACTCGTAAAAATAATCCAGTCATATACATTCAACTGTTGAGATACACTTTGAAACGTTTGCTGAGATGCTCCTTCCATACGCAAAAGCGGAATTTCCACTGGAATCCCGCCCTCTTTTTTCACTGCTGCACTCATTTGTTTTGCTTGATGCTGGGCCCGTGTAACCAGTACTGTTTTGCCAGCGAGAGCGTCCATGATTAATATTGCTCCTTATTTGCAGCGAGAATGAGCTCTTTTGCTCCTTGTTTCATTAAACGATCTGCAGCTTCTAATCCAACTTGCTCAGGGCTCACACCTACAACTGTTTCTTTTAACAAAACTGAACCATCCATAGAGCCAACAAGCGCTGTTAATTCAATTTCATTATTCTCCTGAAGCGTTGCATAGCCAGCAATCGGTACTTGGCAACCACCTTCAAGCTTGTGAAGGAATACTCGTTCGGCAGCCACTGTTCGTTCTGTTACTGCATCATTGATATGTGATAATAATTGCAATAAATCTTTATCATCTTCACGACATTCAATCGCTAAAGCACCTTGTCCTACAGCTGGTACGCACAATGTTTCATCTAAGTGTTCTGTAATGACATCATCATCCCAGCCCATTCTTTGTAATCCAGCTGTTGCTAAAATGATTGCATCATAGTCTTCTTCTTTTAATTTACGTAATCTCGTATCGATATTCCCGCGAATCCACTTCACTTGTAAATCTGGTCTAGCGGCCAATAGCTGTGCACTGCGTCTTAAACTGCTTGTCCCAAGTATCGCACCTTCTGGTAAGTCTCCGAAAGATTCTCCGTTCTTCGAAATAAACGCATCACGCGGATCGACACGCTTTGGTATACATCCAATGGTTAATCCATCTGGAAGCACAGCTGGCATATCCTTCATACTATGTACAGCCATATCGATTTCTTTTGTAAGCAATGCATGTTCAATCTCTTTTACAAACAAACCTTTCCCGCCTACTTTTGAAAGTGTCACATCTAAAATGACATCGCCTTTTGTAACAATTTCTTTTACTTCAAATTCATATGGCAAGCCAAGCGCTTTTAATTGATCAATAAACCAATTTGTTTGCGTTAATGCTAACTTACTCTTTCTTGAACCTACAATAATTTTGCGCATAATTTTCTCTCCTCATTATAAATACCAAAAGTGGAAGTTCGATAAACTGCTTAATAGAAAAATATTGACTAGCATCACGAGAAAGGCTCCAATGTTCCAATGTATAATCTTCTTACCTTGCAATGTATCTGATCCTCGTAAATATAGACCCGCACAATAGACAAATAAAACAACAAAAGACCCGATTACTTTCGTGTCATACCAATGGAAATTATCTAATTTTGTATATCCCCATATGCATCCAAGCAAAATAGCTAGTAAGAAAAACGGAACAGAAAATAGATTCAATCCATATGACATAGACTCAAGCTTCGATAAATTTCCTAACCGTCTTAATCTTGCATTCCATTTTTTCTGTTTTAATAATCGATATTGCAGCAAGTACATAATAGAAAAAATAAATGACACTGTAAATGCCGCATATGAAGTAATCGCCATGCCTACATGGACGTATACAAGCTCTGAAACTAATTGATGCGCTAGTATCGGCGACATCTTTCCGATCGGAGTAAAAATAGAAAAAGCGCTTACGCCAAAAGCGACGACATTTGTAAAAAAAACTAAAAAGTCAATGCGCATAAATCGATTGATTACTAATGACATTGTAATTAATAACCACACATAAAAATAAATTCCTGACAGTAAAGTTAAAATCGGATTTGTTTCTGATTCTGTAGCCCGTAGTAGCATAAAAACAGACTGAAGTACCCATACAATTGAAAGTAACCAAAAAGCAAGTCGATTCGCCTTTCGGTTACTTTGGAAATAATCTATAAAATATAAACTAATACTACAAGCATATAAAATAATTGCGATATGATAAATAATACTATTATTTAAAAAGCTCATCCGACCATCCTTCCATGTTATAAAGATGGAACGGATGTTGTCCACGCTCGTTTATGTTTCGGCTCTTCCGTATATTCTACGACCTCTTCTTCCACTTCTAAATCAAAGATTTTCGCGAATAAAGCGAGCTTTTCCGTAGCTCCCTCTTCTGTTGCTAACTCTTTTGCTACTAAAATTGGATCTTTCAGCAGTTGATTAATGATACTTTTCGTATGCTTACTAATTACTTTTTTCTCACGATCATTAAGCATCGGAATTTTCCGTTCAATACTTTGCATCGTCTCACTTTGAATAGCTAGTGCTTTATCACGAAGAGCTGAAATTAAAGGAATAACCCCAAGCGTATTTACCCAGCTTTTAAATGTAACGATTTCTTCTTCAATCATAAGTTGAATTTTTTCCGCTTCTTTTAAACGTTCAGCGCGGTTTGCCTCGACTACTCCTTGCAAATCATCAATATCATACAAGAAAGATCCTTCTAGCTCATCAATTGCCGGATCAATATCACGCGGCACTGCAATATCAACCATAAATAGCGGGCGACCACAGCGCAGCCGTTCTACTCTTGTCATCATTTCTTTCGTAATGACATAATCTGATGCACCAGTTGAACTAATTAAAATATCTGCTTCTAATAATACACATTGTAATTCACTTAACGGTTTTGCATGTCCCATATATTTCTCAGCCATTGTTTCCGCTTTCGTAAGCGTACGGTTCATAACTGTTACTTTGCGCGCTCCACTTCCATACAGGTTTTGCAGCGCAAGTTCACCCATTTTTCCAGCGCCAAGAATTAAAACGTGACAATCTGTTAAATCTCCAAAAATTTTCTTTCCAAGTTCAACCGCAGCATAGCTAACGGACATCGCACTTTCACCGATTGTTGTTTCTGAATGAGCACGCTTCGCTAGCGTAATCACTTGTTTAAACAATTCATTAAAAATCGTCCCTGTTACTTTTATCTCTTGCGCTTCTAAGAAACTATCTCGAATTTGACCTAAAATTTGTGTTTCACCGACCACCATAGAATCTAATCCGCACGTTACACGGAATAAATGTTCAATAGCACCATCTTGTTCAAAAATAGACAAGTATGGCGAAACCTCTTCTATCTCAAGCTGAAACCATTCAGCTAAAAATTTCTTAATGTAATATCGTCCCGTGTGTAATTGATCGACGACAGCATAAATCTCAGTGCGATTGCACGTTGATACAATGACATTCTCTAACACGCTCTTTTGATTCTGTAATGTTGTCATTGCCTTTTCTAGTTCTGCTGCCTGAAATGTGAGTTTCTCACGAAATTCTACAGGGGCTGTTCGATAATTTACACCAACAACAAGAATATGCACGCAGCATGTCCCCCTTCACCCGTTTTATCACCTTATCTACTATCATAATACAACTTTCCTGTTATGAATCTGACAATCGTGTGAACAACAGGAATTTTTTTATTCGTTCTGCCTACTGCTTACAGGAGACAAACTAAATCTTCCAAAATAAATATTTTACTTTATAATCATTACAAGATAATAACTCTATTTGTACGTTACCAAAAAAAACTGTCAGAATCAAGTGATGGAAACTATTCCATAAGAATTGAAATACTCTCTTTCTCTATCTTCTTTCACCATGCAGAAAATTATGTATGATTGTTCCATAATGTAACAAAAAAACGCGCGACGAATCGTCACGCGTTTTTTGTTTTTGTAAACTTATGAATGGCTTTCCATGCTTCTTCTTTTCCAAGTCCTGTTTCGGAAGAAAATAGAACCACTTCATCGCCAGCTTCCACATCAAGCGTTTCCTTTACAACTTTCAAATGCTTTTGCCATTTCCCTTTCGGAATTTTATCAGCTTTCGTTGCAATAATAATTGTAGGAATTTCATAATGCTTTAAGAAATCATACATCATGACATCATCATTTGTTGGTGGATGACGCAAATCAATTACTAATACAGCCGCATCTAATTGTTCACGCGTTGTAAAGTAAGTTTCAATCATTTTGCCCCATGCCGCTCGCTCTGATTTCGATACTTTCGCATATCCATAACCTGGAACATCGACAAAGTGCATCATTTCATTGATTAAGAAAAAGTTTAACGTTTGCGTTTTTCCTGGTTTAGAAGAAATACGCACTAACTTTTTACGATTTAAAATTTTATTAATAAAGGAAGACTTCCCAACATTAGAACGACCTGCTAATGCAATTTCTGGTAAGTCACTATCTGGATATTGTTCTGGTCTAACAGCACTAATTACAATATCTGCTTTTGTTACTTTCATTGTTTCACTCCTACTAATGCGTGCTCCAATACTTCATCTAAATGAGACACAAGCACAAACGTAAGATTTTCTTTTACGCTTTCTGGAATATCATCTAAATCTTTTTCATTTTCTGCTGGCAAAATAATTTTTGTTAAGCCTGCGCGGTGAGCACTTAATGTTTTTTCTTTCAAACCACCGATTGGTAGTACGCGACCACGAAGGGTGATTTCACCCGTCATACCAACTTCTTTACTTACAGGAACGCCTGTTAGCGCAGAAATAAGTGCCGTTGCCATTGTAATCCCAGCTGATGGACCATCTTTTGGAACTGCTCCTTCTGGAACATGAATATGAATATCGTTCTTTTCATGGAAATCTGGATTAATGTGAAGTTCTTCTGCACGAGAGCGAATATAACTAAATGCAGCTTGTGCGGATTCTTTCATAACATCCCCAAGTTTCCCTGTTAAAATTAATTTCCCTTTTCCTGGTGATACAGAAACTTCAATTGCAAGTGTATCGCCACCAGCAGCTGTATACGCTAAACCAGTCGCCATTCCGACTTGGTCTCTCTTTTCAGCTTGTCCATAACGGAATATATGCTTACCTAGAAGGTCAGTAATATTTTTATCCGTTACAACAACTCGCTTACGTTCTTCTGTAACGATGATTTTCGCTGCTTTACGACAAATCTTAGCAATTTGACGCTCTAACGTACGGACACCAGCTTCACGTGTATAATAACGAATGATTTCAAGAAGCGCCTCATCACGCACTTGTAGATTCCCTTTTCGTAAGCCGTGTTCTTTTAGTTGCTTTGGCAATAAATGTTCACGAGCAATATGTACCTTTTCAATTTCTGTATAACCAGCAATCGAAATAATTTCCATACGATCAAGAAGCGGACCTGGAATACTTGCAAGTGTGTTTGCAGTTGCAACGAACATAACTTTTGATAAATCATATGGCTCTTCAATATAATGATCACTAAAGTTATGATTTTGTTCTGGGTCTAATACTTCAAGTAACGCCGCAGACGGATCACCACGGAAATCATTGGACATCTTATCAATCTCATCTAATAAAAAGACTGGATTGATTGTCTTTGCCTTTTTCATCCCTTGAATAATACGACCTGGCATAGCTCCAACATATGTACGACGGTGACCTCGAATTTCAGATTCATCACGAACACCACCAAGGGAAACACGGACAAAATTACGATTTAACGATGTTGCAATCGAGCGTGCTAATGATGTTTTTCCGACCCCAGGAGGTCCTACTAGACAAAGAATCGGTCCTTTTAAAGAATTTGTTAACTTTTGTACAGCTAAATATTCCAGTACACGTTCTTTCACTTTTTCAAGACCATAATGATCTTTATTTAAAATCGTTTCAGAATGTGCAAGGTCAATCATATCCTCTGTTGCTTCTGTCCACGGAAGTGCTAATAACCAATCCATATAATTACGAATCACACCGCTCTCCGCAGAGCTTACTGGCAACTTCTCATAACGATCTAATTCTTTTAGGGCAGCCTTCTTTGTTTCTTCTGGCATTCCTGCCTCTTCGATTTTTTCACGAAGCTCTTCAACTTCGCCACCCTTACCTTCTTTATCACCAAGCTCTGTTTGGATCGCCTTCATTTGTTCACGCAAGAAGTATTCTTTTTGCGTACGCTCCATCGAACGTTTCACTTTTTGCCCAATTTTCTTTTCTAAATTAAGTAGTTCTTGTTCATCTTGAATAATGGAGATAAGTGTATGTAATCTTTCTTTCACTGATAGAATCTCTAAAATTTCTTGCTTTTGTTTCGTTTTAATCGGTAAATGAGAAGCAATTAAATCTGCTAAGCGGCCTGGCTCTTCTACATCAGCTACTGTTGCAAACGTTTCATTTGAAACCTTTTTTGAGACTTTAATATACTGCTCGAAATGTTCAAGTAACGTGCGCATAAGAGCTTTCTCTTCTAAATCGCCTTCTTCTTCCTCTGTTACCGTTTGAATAGAAACCTGTACTACATTTTCTTCTTCAATAAATTCTACTATTTCTGCTCTATGTAAACCTTCTACCAGGACACGAAGCGTACCATTCGGCAGTTTTAACATCTGCTTTACTTTCGCCACTGTACCTACACTATATATGTCATCTTCTTTTGGATCATCGATATTCATTTCTTTTTGCATTGCTAAAAAGATGATATTTTCATCCATTGCTGCCTGCTCTAGTGCTTGTATCGACTTATCACGTCCTACATCAAGATGCAGAACCATCGTTGGATATACGAGAACGCCTCTTAATGGTAGGAGGGGCACAATTCTTTCGTTCGTATTCATACTAGACATAGCACCTCCATAATAAATTAAACTCCTGTTCAACTATTTTATATTACAATACACCTTGATGCAATTGCAGAGATTCTTTACAATTGCAAATCTCCTACTTTTCTTTCTATAAAAGAAAAAAGGGACCCCGCTTAAGCATACAAACTTAAACGAAGTCTGGCAAATATTATCTGTTCTGTTTCGCATGTACCTAAAAGGAAAACACTTCTTACAGCCTTATTGAATTTCATTTTACATCGATTGTACATCACCTTCATCTAACTTACGATGCACATCAATTTCACGATGCAATTTTTCCTGTACGAATGTTAACTCAAAAACTTCTTTTAGTTTTCGAACAGGAATAATCTCAATACCCTTTATCGTGTATAAAAATGGCTGCATATTTTCAGCAGGAATAATGACCTTTTTCACCCCTGCTTTTTTCGCCGCTTTTACTTTTGCATATACGCCGCCTACTGGCTTGACTTCCCCATGAATGCTTATTTCTCCTGTCATCGCAATTTCATTATTCACATAAACGCGATGCAAGGCTGAGTATACTCCTGTTGCCATTGCAATTCCTGCTGAAGGTCCGTCAATTGGAATACCGCCTGGAAAGTTAATATGTATATCATATCCTTCTGGCAACAAATCTAAAGAGCGGAGCACGGTTAATACATTATCCACTGACCCCTTTGCCATACTTTTACGGCGAATTGATTTCGTTTGACTACCAATGCTCTCTTCTTCCACAATTCCTGTAACATTGACTGTCCCTTTATCCTGAGCAGGAATAGCTGTTACTTCAATTTCTAATAGCGCACCTGTATTGGGCCCATATACCGCCAGGCCATTTACTAGACCAATCCTTGGAATCGGATAAATTCGTTTCTCATACTTTGGAGTAAGCTGACTAGAGTGTACAACCCACTCAATATCCTCATTCTTAATAAAAGAACGATCTTCATTGATTGCCATTCCAGCAGAAATCTGCACAAGATTAATGGCTTCTCGCCCATTCCTTGCATACATTCCAATCATTTCAATCCCTTGTGCCCCAATTTCCATTTTCACCTTTTCTGCTGCGTTCTTCGCTACTTTTTGAATCTCTTCCGTATCAAGTTCACGGAAGAAAACTTCTAAACAACGTGAACGAATGGCAGGAGGGATTTCATCCGGAGAACGAGTTGTCGCTCCAACTAAACGAAAATCGGCTGGTAAGCCTTTTTGAAAAATATCATGTATGTATGTTGGAATCATTGTATTTTCTTCACTGTAGTACGCACTTTCCAAAAATACTTTGCGATCTTCTAATACCTTTAACATTTTATTCATTTGAATCGGATGCAGCTCACCAATTTCATCAATGAACAAAATACCGCCATGCGCATCTGTTACGGCGCCTTTTTTCGGTTGTGGGATTCCTGCTTGTCCCATTGCACCTGCACCTTGATAAATTGGATCATGCACTGAACCGATTAAAGGATCAGCAATACCGCGTTCATCAAAGCGAGCTGTCGTTGCATCGAGTTCAATAAACGTTGCACTACTACGGAACGGTGACTTTGGATTTCTCTTTGCTTCTTCTAACACAAGACGTGCTGCTGCTGTTTTCCCTACTCCCGGAGGTCCATATATAATGACATGTTGCGGATTCGGACCACAAAGCGCTGCCTTTAATGATTTGATTCCGTCTTCTTGTCCTACAATGTCTAAAAAAGAATTCGGTCGTACCTTTTCAGCAAGCGGTTCTGTTAAAGCAATTTCACGCATTTTACGAAGTTGTTCTAATTCTTTTTTCGATTCTCGATCAATTGAAACTTTTTGTGTTCGCTGGTTTCGGAGCAAATGCCAGAAGTATAATCCAACAATGACACCAAAAACAAGTTGAACAAGTAAGAATATGTTTGTCCAGCTCATCATTCATTTCCTCCCGCTATGTTTTACCATTTAGTATTTCCGGGGAGGAATAGTGCTAAACATAATAAGAAACAGCAATTATAAAAATTGCTGTTTCTCACTTACATTATGCAGATGTTTTTGTATCCAGTACAGTACCGTCTTGTAATACCAATTTCGGTGGTGCGTTGTCCGTTACTGTTTCTTTTGTAAGAATACATTTCTCGATATCTTTACGAGATGGAAGTTCGAACATTACATCCAGCATTAAGCCTTCAATAATAGAGCGAAGTCCACGAGCACCTGTTTTACGTTCAATTGCTTTTTTCGCAATTTCAATCAGTGCGCCTTCTTCAAATTCCAACTCAACATCGTCAAGCTCCAATAATTTTTGGAACTGCTTTACAAGTGCATTTTTCGGTTTTGTTAAAATATCAACAAGAGCACCTTCATCAAGCGGCTCTAGGTTCGCAATAACTGGAAGACGACCAATAAACTCTGGAATTAAACCAAATCGTAAAAGGTCCTCTGGTAATACGTGAGATAAAACATGCTTTTCATTTACATCCGCATTTTTCTTCTCTGAACCAAATCCAATTACTTTTTCACCAAGGCGACGTTTAATAATTGGCTC
The DNA here is from genome assembly GCF_036965845.1 of Bacillus sp. JJ1127. NCBI lineage: Bacteria > Bacillati > Bacillota > Bacilli > Caryophanales > Bacillaceae > Bacillus > Bacillus sp. JJ1127. The sequence continues at coordinate 12,273 of NZ_JBALQK010000037.1, forward strand.
AATGCCATCAAACGCACCGCCACAAATGAATAGAATGTTCGTTGTATCAATTTGAATAAACTCTTGATGTGGATGCTTACGACCACCTTGAGGTGGAACGCTTGCTACAGTACCTTCTAAAATTTTCAGAAGGGCCTGCTGCACACCCTCACCAGACACATCACGTGTAATTGATGGATTTTCTGACTTACGAGCCACTTTATCAATCTCATCAATATAAATGATTCCTTTTTCCGCTTTCTCTACATCGTAATCAGCAGCTTGAATTAATTTTAGTAAGATGTTTTCTACATCTTCCCCTACATATCCAGCTTCTGTTAAAGATGTTGCATCCGCGATTGCAAATGGAACATTTAAAATACGCGCTAATGTTTGTGCCAATAGTGTTTTACCACTACCTGTTGGCCCGATAAGTGCGATATTACTCTTCGCCAATTCTACATCATCAATTTTGCTGTTAGAATTGATGCGTTTGTAATGGTTGTATACCGCTACCGCTAGTGCTTTCTTTGCATTATCTTGTCCGATGACATACTCATCTAAGATTTCACGAATCTCTACCGGTTTTGGTACATCTTTGAATTCTACTTCTTCGTCCTTCGCAAGCTCCTCTTGCACAATCTCTGTACAAAGCTCGATACACTCATCACAAATGTAAACACCTGGACCAGCAACAAGCTTTCGAACTTGCGTTTGTGTTTTACCACAGAAAGAACATTTCAATTGCCCTTTTTCATCGTTAAATTTAAACATATTTTCACACCCCTTACAAAGTGCTAATATCTTGCCTTCGTATGTACACGATAAATGTATCGTATGTAAATACATATTATGTCACTACGTGGCGAGAAATACAAATAATATGACTAGTTATGTACAAATAAAAAATTTTTAAAACTTTTGAAATATGTATATTCGACTTTTAAAGGAACTTTTCCTTCTTAATCGAAAAGTTTTNNATATTTATAAAACAAGGCACGATCAAAATCGTGCCTTGTTATTTTATTATGCAGCTTTGCTGTTGTCTACTAAGAAGTCCACAGCCTTACGAACTTTAAGATCTTCAGATAGAGCATCTGCGCTTCCAAGAGCTTGCTTGATAGCGTCAACTGGCATATTGTACATTGCAGCCATTTTTTCAACTTCTGCAGTTACTTCTTCTTCAGTAACTTCGATTTTTTCAGCTTCAATGATAGCTTCAAGAACAAGGTTGATTCTTACACGTTTTTGTGCATCTTCTTTCATTTGTTCTTTTAACTTGTCAGCATCAGTACCTGTGAATTGGTAGTAAAGCTCAAGATTCATACCTTGTTGGCTTAAGCGTTGTTCGAATTCACGAACCATACGATCTAACTCAGTTTCGATCATAGCTTCTGGAATTTCGATTTCAGCGTTAGCAGCAGCCTTTTCTACTACTTCGTCACGAACTTTATGCTCAGCTTCATGCTTTTTGCCTTCTTCTAAGTTTGTACGAAGTTTTGCTTTTAACTCATCAAGAGTTGCAACTTCTTCGTCTACATCTTTAGCGAACTCGTCATCTAAAGCAGGAAGCTCTTTTGCTTTAATTTCATGAACTGTTGCTTTGAATGTTGCTGGTTTGCCAGCAAGTTCAGCAGCGTGGTACTCTTCTGGGAATGATACTTCAACGTCTTTAGATTCGCCAGCTTTTAGACCAATTAATTGCTCTTCAAAGCCTGGGATAAATGTACCAGAACCGATTGCTAGAGAGTAGTTTTCGCCTTTTCCGCCTTCAAATGCTTCGCCATCAACGAAACCTTCGAAGTCGATTACAGCTGTATCACCGTTTTCAACAGTTCCTTCTTCTTTAACAACTAACTCAGCTTGACGCTCTTGTAAAGCTTTTAATTCGTTCTCTACATCTTCGTCAGTTACAGTTGTTTCAACTTTTTCTACTGCTAAGCCTTTGTATTCACCTAATTTTACTTCAGGTTTTACTGTAACTTTTGCAGTGAAGATTAAGTTTGCATTTTTTTCGAATTTCTCGATGTCAATCTCAGGATGAGCAACTGGGAAGATACCAGTTTCGTCGATTGCTTCACCATATGCTTTTGGTAAGATGATATCTAAAGCATCTTGGTATAAAGATTCAACACCAAAGCGTTGTTCGAATAACGGACGAGGCATTTTACCTTTACGGAAACCTGGTACGTTAATTGTTGTTACTACTTTTTTGAACGCAGCGTCGATAGAGTTGTTTACTTCTTTAGCATCAACTTCGATTGTTAAAACGCCAACGTTACCTTCTAATTTTTCCCATTTTGCAGCCATTTATTCTTTCCCTCCAACTATAATAATGTATGCACATACCTCTATAGATTAAGATTCCCATTATTCCTTTCTTAGAAACAACGAAAGTGTGAAAGCCACTATATTCAGGCTTTCTTTTCCTCTAGCAAATGCTTTCAGATACACAGTTCCAATCTATAAATTGTCTAAAAAACAACCAAGGTATATTTTGTTCGAGAATAATATGAAACATATTAAGTAAGAGAATTATACTTCTCTCCTCTTACAAACAGGCAGAAATCAGCCTTTTGCAACCCTTACATTATAACATAGAATATTCTCGTTTCAATAACTGAACGATTCTTTTTCATAATTATACGGGTAAATACCCTTCCCTCTCAACACGTAAAAACCATTGATAAGCAATATGAAATTCTTCTAACTTAATATTATATGCTGCCATAAGTTCCTCTTCATCGATTATCAATCCGAAACGTTTTCTCCCTATTCTCTCTAAAACAGCTGCCCAAACTTCGGCCTTATCCATTAATAGCGGAAACGGGAAAATACTAGTTTGCATTTCTCTCCAATATGTAATGATTGTCTCAAATATATCTGGATGATCATGTTCCAATCGATTCGATAATATATGTATGATTTTATTGGATTGCTCCTCATTATGACCTATATTTGCTGGGATAACAGTAATTGTATCTCCAAACTTCTCTACTTCTACTTTCTCTTCCATTCGATTTTCTACCATTTTATATAAAATAGAGGTTTTCAAATAGGGATGTTGCTCTTCATCCAGTAGAAATTTCTGTAAAGCAGGCAACGCCTTATCAAGATTTTTTAATGAAAGATTATTAATAACTCGTAGCTTGTGCCCAAAATTTTCTACAAACAGTTCGTTGGTAAATTCATCTAAATCAAAATTAGAATCTACCTGAGGCCCTTCCTCCCCATGTAGCATCCCTTGCGCAAATAAGGCAAGCTGTGCTAATTTTTCCTTTTGCTCAGGAGCAAATTCCTTCGTTTGTAAAACTTCCTCAATTGTTTCAATGACACCTTCATAATCATTTGTTTGAACTAAAATTGTCACATATGTTTCAAGAATATCTCCAAATAAGACTGTTCCTGTCTCAAGTAACTTCTCACATTGTTCTTTTGATTCTTCTATTCTTTTTAATTCCAGCAAACAAATAACTGAAGCTAATTCTGTTTGTTCTGTCTCTGCATTATACTGACGTAATATTTCAAAGCAGCGTAATGCATCTTCGAATTTTCGTTCCTTCAGCGCCAAAAAACCTTGATCAATATAGCGCTCTGATAACTGTGGAAACAATACGACCGTATTTTTTTTTTTATCCATACGTCCGCCTCTTTTTTTAGATTTTAAATATCTTCAAAGTAAATATATCAAATGAGTAATAAGAACACAACATCCAAAATTCGTTTATTCGGTATATAAAAATATTTAATTTTTGTAATTAAATCAACGAATTCATACTAGAAATATACATTTATCCCGCATTAACAGGCAGTAATTCTCCCACCTCAAAATTCAGCGAAAGCAAAGAAGTTAGGCGGGAGATAAACTGCCTGTAAAAGCCCAATTGGTTCAACTAATAATCAGTGGGGGAGGAAGAACCCCCACTGATTAAAGTTTCACTTTATACAAATAAAAACCCTCAGCAACCGGAGCGGAGGATTTCTCATTAGCAGAAAGCACTTATAATTGTAGGATATACAAAAAGAGTAATCATTTGGAGAACAATAATTGTAATAACAATCACGCTAAAAAAGAAGATTGGCTTACTTCGCTTCATTAGAAACATAATAATAAGCATAATGCAGGCAAGCGAACACATAAAAAATAAACTTGTGGTCGAACTTAATATAACACTTGGAACAAATAATACTAATACAACACTACAGACACCTATAATTCCAAATAGCCATTCCATTCATTTCCTCATTCCCTTTCCCTTCTCACGTCAAAATATCTTTCTATGCTATTAGATGCTTCACAATATCAATTACATCCGTTAACTTCTCATATGCTACAAACCCAAAAGCTATTGTTAAACCCGTTACAACTAATCCTTTCATTTTTTCTTCCTCCTCGTCTCATCTTTGTTACCTTAATTATAAATGACTGACAATTGGTTACCATCGAACTTCCTTACACTTACCTTACAGAATTGTAAGATTTCAAAACGAAAGAAAAACTACCTAACAGAACTGAAGGTAGTTTTACGGAAGTTCTCTATAATAATCTGCAAAGTGGACATTCTTTTCTTGATAATTCTTTGGCGGATCTATTCTTAAACTAATTGATTTATAAAACGATTTTGGATCAAAGTAATAGCATAAATCCGTTTGAGGGCAATATATACAATTTGAATGACAAATACACCTAGTGCAAATTATAATGATTTTTTGAAAGCGTATTAATTTACAAGAAAAAGTAAGTTACAATAGAAAAAGAAAATAATCTACTATAAAACGAGACGAAACGGAATTTATAGTCATGAACTTAAAAAACTATAGGGGTATAAGAAAATGAATAATAAACTTCATGAACTCAATAAACAAAAAAAACCACTATTCGTCACTGTGTATGACCAATTATATAAATTAATCATGGATGGAACATTTCCTCTAGGCAGCCAACTTCCAACAGAACCTGAATTGGCCAAAATATTTGGTGTGAGCAGAATGACATTAAGACATGCTTTGGCACTGTTACAGGAAGATGGATTGGTTAAAAATATCCATGGAAAAGGAAATTTCATTACAAAATTTCATCATAATGAAAGTAGCGATGGCTTGGAGAAGTTAGGGAATCCCTTATATAAATGCTATACGGAAAAAATAGATGACATCGAGCTTAATTTCCGAATTGACCTAGTAACGGACTATGCAATGCAAGTATTAAATCAAGAAATGACCGCAGTGGTTGCGTTGGAACGCTGGTATAAAAATCACGATAAGATAGTAGCGTTTGCTTTTACCATGATGCCAATAGAAGCCGTTTCCAACTTAAACCTTGACTTACATAACGAGAAGCAAGTATTGGAAATGCTAGAGGAGAAAATATATGAACTGGCTAATTCCTCCACCATTGAAATTAAACGTTCTAATTCCGCCAATACTCCATCATTAAAATACCAAATTTTCCACGGGGAGGAATTTGATTTAATTTTAGAAAGTATATATATCAGCGATAAATACCCTGTGGTTTATAATAAATACTATATACCAATAGAATTTAGTCAAATTAGGATTAAAACATCTAAATAGCCGAATGAATAATCCATCATCTCTTAGAAACTCCCATTCGTGGAGAGCTATAAGCGATAAAGCTCTATATACATCAATTAAAAGACCGACATAAAACGCCTCTTTTTAGGTGGGAGA
>NZ_JBALQK010000037.1:18085-26665 GCF_036965845.1 Bacillus sp. JJ1127
CTGCATAGCAGGGATTTAGATATCGAAAAATGAAAATGAATTTATATATATTTAATTTGGAAGCGGTGTATTTCATACGAAATACACCGCTTTTTTGTAACAAAAAAGACAAATTCCAAAAGAAAGATGGGTTGTGAGCAAAGAAAAGGTATGGTATCCTTTTCATTATTCAGATGCATACAAGTTTTTAGACAACCGGACAATATTGTATATTTCAAAGAGTTATCATGCACGATCATGAAAGCGTAATCAAAAAGCAAGATATTTTTGATTCTTCATGAAAATGCTTCCTTTTATGCACCTGAATAATGAAAAGCATGGTATCTTTTTCGTTATTCAGGTGCATACAAGTTTTTAGATAAACAGACAATATTATATAGTTCAAAGAATTATTATGCATCACCATGAAAGCGTAATCAAAAAGCAAGATGTTTTTAGTTGTTTATGAAAACGTTTCCTTTTAAGCGCCAGAAGAAGGAACGAACAAAAATGGGTACAACTGTGCACAAGGAATCCCCTATTAAACAAATGGTGTAGAAATTACTGAAACCATCCTTTTACAAAAGGATCAATTGGTAGTTAAAGGCCAGACAATCATGACTCAGGAAGACAATTCCCTGAATAACAAGAGGAGAGGAATATAGCTATGTCTACAATAAATGCAGATGTAAGCATGAAGAAAACTCAGAAATATAGTGCCAAGAAAGCAGTACCTGTTACCTTACTGTTATTTCTATTATGTTTAGTAATTGACAATTCGTTTAAGATTATTTCTGTTGATATGGCAAAAGATTTTAACATTTCAGCGACAACAGTTAGCTGGCAAGCAACCCTAGCTGGCCTTGTGATTGGAATTGGGGCGGTGGTTTATGCAGCTTTAGCGGATTCCATTAGTTTTAGAAAACTTTTTAGCGCTGGGATTATTTTAATCTGCGCTGGTTCCATCATGGGATATATTTTTCAACATTCGTTTTTACTAGTTGTTATTTCACGTATTGTCCAAACTGCTGGTTTAGCATCAGCTGAAACGTTATATGTAATATTTGTTACAAAGCATTTACCTGCAGATGAACAAAAGAAATTTTTAGGATTAAGTACAAGTAGTTTTGCTCTTTCACAGCTTATCGGTGCATTAACTGGTGGTTATGTTTCAACATATTTCCATTGGACAACTCTATTTTTAATTTCTTTAGTAACACTTTTAACTCTTCCTTTTATTTTAAAATATCTTCCTAAGGAAGAAGCGCAAAACGGTCATGTAGATGTATTAGGATTATTCTTAGTTGGAGCCATTTCAGCGTCTCTACTACTATACATTACAGATTTCAATTGGATGTACCTGATCTTGTTTATTGTTGCAATTGCCCTGTTCCTTACTTATATCAGCAAGAACTCGAAGGCTTTTATCGGTATATCCTTCTTTCAAAATAAACAGTTTATCTCATTGCTTGGAGTTGCTTTTGTAATCTACTCTGTACAGTTAGCATATATTTTCCTATTTCCATTCTTGCTTGAAAAGATTTATGGTTTGAAGCTAGATACAATTTCACTATTATTGATTCCAGGCTATGTAGCAGCTACTATAGTCGGGGCTCTTTCCGGAAAAGTTGCGAAGGTTATGGGAAGCAAGCAATGTATTACAATCGCTATGTGCAGCATTATGCTCAGCTTACTATTAGGCGGATTCTTTATAAAAACTTCTGTTGTTGTATTCGTAATATCTATGGTTCTATTCTCTAGTTCATTTGCATTCATGTATGCACCATTACTTGATTCTTGCATTTGTACAATTGATAAAGAAAAAACAGGAACAGCAATCGGATTTTATAATTTAACACTTAATGTCGCTATGTCAATCGGAATTGCCTATACAGCTGCAATGATGGACCATTCCGCAATGAAGAAAAATTTCCTAGGAATGATAAACAATGCGGATGCTTCCATGTTTAGTAATATTCTATTCATTCTCGTACTCATTACCCTTTTCAGTTTATCTCTATACTGGGTATTAGTGGGACGAAAAGCAACAAAGTAGGTTTATAAAAACTTTAAAATGATTATTTCATATTAGAACCCTAAGACCAAAAGTTTAGGGTTCTTTTTTTATTAAATGAAACATAAAACACTCCTGTTTTTTAGTCACAAAAAAACTCCTAAATTATATTTAGGAAGTTGATTTTTGTTGATGATTTTTTAAGTGATTTCTTCAAAGGTAGAATCTTTTTAGTATTACCTAAAAACAAAAAAACTGTTAAGTTCATAATGAACTTAACAGTTTTAAAGGACGTCCCAGGAGAGATTCGAACTCCCGACCCGTCAATTACCTACGATATATAAACGATTCTTTCATCGTTTGCTGAACGTTCATTTGGGCGGTCAACTGACCGTTTTTGTTAATTAATATTATACGCTATATAGTAGTTCTACGTCAATGTTGAATGCCTTTTTGTTCTATCGATTCCCTATCGAAAATTCTGACGCATTTAGATGAATCCTCTTATCCACGGAATAAAAAATAATCGTCTTAAAATGCGAATCTCGGCGTACCTTTCCGCACTATTTTATATATTTTGATCGCAGTCTTAATATATCTTCCTCTTCGCGAATACCTGCCGATCCCTTCCTCACATTTTTTACGACAGTCCAATTCGGATTAGTTTCATCGCCGATATTCTGTACTGTAAAGTTGCCGTCACCATATTTTCGGTGACCTTCTGCCAATTTCTCCGTTAAATCATTCTCATTTGATCTCGCCATCTTTGCGCCATCTCCCTTTTTTATACAACCTTCTTAAACTGTCCAACCAATCACACGTCCAGTCAATTGGAGATTCTCATTTTCCGCTTCTATTAATTGTAACACACTGTCGGGGATAAGTTCCGATAATAGCTGCTTAATCGCACTAGAAACGTTATTTTCTTCGAATGTGAATGAGCCGACGGCAGTTACGCTAAACGATGCGATTCCTTGCCGCTGCATTTTGTTTGTATGTGATTTATCTAACGCTTGTTTTACGGCTCTAGCTCTATCGTATTTATCTTCATAGCATCGCTTGCAAATCGGCTTAAATCCCCCACGCCCATTTCGATAATAGCTATCTAGCGGAAACTTTTCAGCGCAGGATTTACATTGCTTTACTTCGGTTTCCTTACCATCTACCTCGATAAATTCCGTCACGGTATATTCGCCAGTTGTGTGTGCCTTTACGTTACAGATTTTACAGCGTGTCTGTAGCCCGTCGGGTGATTTCGTTTCTTTGTGGAAACCGCCCGCAGTTGATTTCATCTTTCTACAGTATGAGCATTGCTTCATTTTTACGTTCGTTCTTTCCTTCGGCATTTTAGTTCTCCCTCTCTCTTCATAAATAAATGAGTAAAAAAGCGAAGCTATTACGCTTCGCCAAAAAGTACGCTATCTTCTTCGTAGCCGTTTCGAGCTTCATAAGCAGTCATACCGCCGTCATAATTAAATCCCTTCGCCTAACGCCGCTAGTTCTTGCTCGATATCTCTTTGGGAAACTTTCGGCTTATCGCTAGTAGTCGTAATTTCTTTCTTCTCGACTAGTTTGCCACTTAGTTTGTAATAAAGTTCCAACGCTTTGATAGCAGGCGTCCCATTATTCGTGAAGTCCCCGCGAATCAATGCGAGTAGCTGCCCATTCGCAAGATCGATATTGTCTCGCAACAATTGATCGGATAAAGCTTCCTTATATCGGATAAAATTAACGTCATTACTCCACGTCCATAATGTAGTACGGCTAATGCCGAGTTCTTCTGCAATCTCTTCGAGTGTTTTCCGTCCCCGCCCGGAGAAACTATTCTCGACTAATTTCGTCGCTGCATGTAATTGTTCGTCTGTTAATTCCTGTTTTAGGTCACGTAGGTCCATCGTATTGCCTCCTTATATTAAGTGTTTAATTTCTTCGTAGTATTTTAAATAACGTTCTACTTCCGATTGTAAAAACGAATCATCGTTCTGCAGCCGCACTAAACGTCCTTCGTCTATTTCCGGTAAAGGCTCTTCGGTAAATTTGCTTATCCCAATATTACGTAACTCTAATGCTTTAAATGCGTAATATATCTCACGACTGGCTTTCTCGTAGCTGATTTCGTTTGCATCGATACGTTTTAACGTTTCTAATAACTTCCGAAGACAATTACCCGTTACATTGTGCGCCTGGTCAATCGCTTCACTTAACAATAGAATGTAATCGCCGTACTTCTGTTGAATCGTACTATACTCCGTTGGGTGTAGCTTTCGTGTTCGTGCTAGTAAAGCGCCGTATCCTTTAAAGTAGTCAAAAAGACACTCAACCTTATCGGACAATACTTTGCTTAGTTCCCTATCTACGAAATAATCGGGTCGATCCGGTGGCAAGTCCTTGTCAATACGCTCCTGTCTATGCGCTTCGATTCTCGCTCGGATTTCTTCAATCTTTTTATCTAGATTGTCGTAATCAATCATCGGCGCTTCCTTCATATACTTCATATTATCCGCTCCTATCCTTTAAATAGAGAAGCCGCTAAAAAGCGACTCCCTACTCTTTAATTTCCCTTAGACTTCTTACACTAGATTTCTTTTCTTTAACTCTTTCATACATCTTCCGTCCAATTTCCGTCGGGTCTATTGTCGGTGGTGTGTAGCGTAATCCATTGCCAGGACTCGGATCAACACCCAGCTTCCGTTCCTCGACACGTAACTGTACCATTAGGCTTTTTAGCGATGTTTCAATTTCTTCTTTTGTTTCGCCATTTAAATGTTCGATTGCATTATCTACGTCTCGCCCTGTAAAACCCTTATCGCGAAGAACTTCACGCTTTCGTAGCTCGATTAATGCTTCGTGTGACTCCCTATATCGTTCTAGTTGTGCGGTTAGTTGTTCTTTTTCGAAATCAGTCATACTTTCATCACACCTTTTCTGTAATGTTCAACATACGATAAGATGAATCTACGCCGGATTTATGTTTATATAGTTCGTCCAATTGTTGCAAGCGTCGTTCATTTTCTCGGATAGTCGGAACATTGCTTGCTATTTCGTATAGCTCGTCCAATTTCTTCTCAATGTCGATTTTGTAATATGAATAATGTTTATGTGACTTTGCCTTATCTGCAATATCACTGAATGACTGCAATATCGCTAATTTCCCTGCCTCGTCTACTTGATCCGCTTTAAGTAGTAAACTCTGTAATGTTGTCACCGGATTCCCGAATTGGAGTTGCGTGGATGCAACGTTTAAGTACGATGTGTCCTCGGATGCCTGTAACGTATACATTTTATCGGCTGTCTCACGTTGTATCGCTTGAATTTCGATTTCGTACCTATCTCTCAACTCTGCAACTTGCTTGTCTAATTCTTTTCTTAATTGTTGTAACTCGTAAGTACGCATAGAAGGTGCGTCATCAAAACGCGGGTGGTTTTTCAGATCGTCTCGTTGCTTCTTATAAGTGTCGACCGCATAATCGACGGATTGCTCGATGGCATCTAAGCTCGGAAAATATACCTTGCTTGCTGCCGGTGTTTTCTCATCTTCATTAGGTGTCGTTAATCTATTAAATCTTTCTGCATCTACAGTATAGATTTGTCCTGCCTCGTAGCGGTCTTGTCCTATTACTAAAGACCTTTCCATATATACTCTATGTGTTTGCTTTGGGATATTTATAGTCATTCCGTTTCCTCCTCGTCTTATAAACCTTGTAATTCGTCTGTCACTTGCGCCATAGAAATACCTCTTCTCGATGCCATTCGCTCGATAACCGCTATCATGTTTTCGTTCGGGATTTTTCTATTAAAGGCGTGCCAGGATAGTACATCTTTACTGCCTTTAGATCGATTGCACGACGGACAAGCCACGGTTATATTACTCAACGTATTTCTCCCGCCTTTGGATAATGCTACGATATGTTCTAGCTGATAATCTTCTGTTGGTTTCCTGCAATACTGACATTCACTGTCTGCCATCGCAAAGGCGAATATGACATCTATAAGCTTTAAATCGTCGTACACGTCTATATCTAACTTTTTTATGGCTTTTCGTGACGCTTGTAGCGCTTGGCTCGCTTTCCCGCGCATTGTATCGTTATAGGCTCGCATTCGTATACGTGCTTCTTCTCGCTCACAGTCGATACAATGCGAGCGCTTTACTCCGTAAAATTCTTCTAATTGTTTTGTAGCCTGGCATTTTGTACATAACTTCGTTTGATTGTCTTTGTTCTCTTGTTTATTACTCACATGATCTTCTCCTTCATAATCGTTTTAAGTTAGTAATTTAATAAACTAGTTCGCCTTAGCTTCTTTTTCTTGTAAGATTTCCAATAACTTTACCGTCCAACCTCTTCCCTCACGAACTTTCTTACGTTTTCGTAATTCTTGTTTAGGACGTAGTGCTTTGTTGCTTTTCTTAGCCATTAGCAATCACCTCCTTTAACTGTATTTTCGTCATCTTCTTCATTTGAGTTTGATTCTTCGGGCTTGTCCTCTTCGAATATTCCATCGGAGATAATACGCCCAGTAGTTGTATAAAGCGTGTGATTTCCTTCATAAACATGTATTAGTACTTCCTCCAAGAGTCCACCGCCCTACATCGAAAGTTTTCTGTATTCCTTAAGTTTTTCTAGCATTTCTGCGTCTATACCGAACGACTTAAATGCCCGCATTCTGATTCCATCGCTCAACGGCACTAAACCACACTCAATATTCCCTACGGTGCTACGATGCACATCCAACTTGTCTGCGAATTCATGTTGGGTGAGTCCAAGATATACACGTAAATCACGAAATGTCTGTCGATCCAAATTAATCACCTCTGTCCTTATTTATCTTCTAATTTCTCAATCTCTCTAAAATTGACGCTTAATAGGTAAATAGAAGGGACGTCCATAAAACTAATCCAATGCGTGAGGTAGTAAATACAACCTCTACACTTATGTATGGAATTTAGCACCCCAAAATATCAGTATTAAATCGAAAAAAATTAAATTATTTTAGAACTAATTCGCTTTCATGAACGCCGTATCCATAGGTTTCTTTCTCATCGATATCAAATAAGATTGGGGCTTCTTTTTCTTTCTGCCGTTGTAGTTTATTATGCTCACGCTCTACTCCACTAACTGGATATTCCTTACTTTTTTCACTTTTCGGACCGTACTGTTTCGGTTGCATTATAAACTCCGCTAATATCTCTAATACGTTAAAATTCCTAGAGAAGTCCTTGCGATATATGACAGGATGACGCATGTAGACCTTTCCATACCGTTCAGGTGTATCTCCCTCTTTTACTAATAATTCCTCTGATAAAAACGACTCTACAAGGCGTATACGTTCCTCCGTCGATTCTACTTTTTGATTCGTATAATAAAATGCTGTAACCTTTTTAGTAATTTCAGTATCACTCAGCGCTTTTTCAGTGGTCTTAGTAGCTTCCATTTAATCGCCCCTTTTAGCCGTTTTAGATGTAGTTTTACTATTTTCTTAGCGTTGATAATTCCTGCTCTAATTCTGCTGACCGTTCAAATACAAATGCGAGCGTACCTGGTATTTTCCTGGATTGCTCTATATCAATTATTCGAAACCCTTTTGCTAATAAATGCCTTGCGACGCGTAATGATAAGATGCATTTCATTAAATTACCCCTCTCTCAATCTCTAAATTTTTTTATTTTTTTCACTTTTACCCGCACGATTTCAGTACTTTTTACGACCTTTAATAACGTAAGAGAAATAAGAACGGGAATAATACCTAACACCACCGCCCACCATACGCCCCACTCCGTAACACACCATAAATATATAGTTAATAACATATAAGATAGTTAAAATGACGGGCGATTCGTTGTATAGCGCGACTGGCCGCTTTTTTACTCGTATAACCGCAATCCTCCGCTATTTCAGATAACGAGGCGTCAGGGCTTCGGTATAAATAATCTAGTAATCGGCGTTCTTCCTCGGATATGCCCGGCGCTTCTAACATTTCATTTACTAATACGTGCTTTTCAAACGCATCCTCTTCGTAACCAGTAATTAAATATTTACGGCGGGCAGGCGTTTTGGTTTCCGCTTTCTTATCCTCTTCATCCTCCTTTTCTTTTCCCCTAAATGTACTAACGCTATAATTTCCGTTTGCTATCGCTTGCAATTCTATGTAATCAAGGACGCCTTCTTTTTTCGGATGAGTTAACCGATCTGCCGTCCTTTTTTTCGCTAGAAAATGCCGTTTAAAGTCTGTGAGTCGCAAATCGCAACGGTAATCTAATACCGCAAGATAGTTTATTATTTCTTCGAAGCGACTCGGACTTTCTTCGACAAATTTCCATAGTTCTTCCGTTAACAAACTGTATATGTCATCGACCTCATACCGCGCTTTCACATCGTAATTTTCAGATGTAAATCTCTTCGCTTTCTGCCGTAACCTCGCTCCTATCTGACTCGATTGATGTAATAACGAATACAGTGCCTCATCAATCGTTTGCTTTCCTTCTGTATAATTGGCGATTACCTCTTTTAACTGTTGCTCCATCCTTTCCCGTCTTGTTTCTGCTTGGATTTCTTCCCTAATTTGTTTGGCTGCGTTTCTATCCAATTTAG
>NZ_JBALQK010000038.1:0-2954 GCF_036965845.1 Bacillus sp. JJ1127
ATGTAAAATTGCATAAAAATGGTTTTTGATTATAATAATAGGAAATTATATGTTAAAGAATACTAAATTCGATTATTATTATATTAATCAATGTATTTATGTATACCGAAAGTAGGGTATAAAATATTTTGTGTAAATGAATAAAGACGCAAAAAAGGAAGACCTTTTCTTGATAGAATTGAGTTACCACACAAAATTCACAGAAAAGAGGTCTTCCTATGAATCTTCACAATTTGAAGACTATAATCAACGCTTAGCACACGTTGCCACATCGGTTTTAATAAGGCGCGTGCAGCATTAGTAACAATGTTTGAAGAACTCGAATCTTAAGTGCACACCAGCATGAAATTTTGTTTATTGTCAGGGCTAGCCCTAACAATAAACAAAATCAATCTTTTGAACAAAGTTATTTTTATACCAAAAGTAACATTCTATCTGAAAAGGTTGAAAAGTCATTTACACAAAAATATTGACGTTCCCATAGGAATTTACCGTTTTCGCTCCTAATAATCAGAAAAATTAAACAATGGTTCTAAATATTGCATTATACTCGCCTGAATGTTATGGTAATATTTATCTAAAGAGGAAAATGTGACAAATAAATAAGAAATGTATTTTTTAGCACANNTAGGCCGCAAAGCTTAGAGTCTAAGGTAATAATAATTACTACGATCGTCTGGTTGCACTTTTTACTGCAACCAGACGATCTTTTTTTATTTTTGGAAGGATTATGCGGGACAAGAGTGCTAAAAGGTATGTTTTGATATATTTATTATTTTTCATTTTATTTTCCATAATTAATATATGAGCTATATAAATTCATTTTAATTTTTCGACATCTAAATCCCTGCGATGCAGAATAAAAAGTAACCTACACTTGTATGCTCTTTCTATTTTTACTTCGCATGTGGTAGAAAAAAGCCCTGATCGCTTTTATGCATGGCCAGATGTTCTCTTCCACCTAAAAAAGGGGTTTTATGTCGGTTTGTATATAATGTTATTCAAGTTGTTTGGGTAAAAAACTATAGTAGATGAGTTTAAGATTTGACTAAAGAGAGAAATGAAACAAATTAATAGGAAAATGTATTTTTTAGCACACTATCTGAAAGGGTAGGCCGCAAAGCTTAGAGTCTAAGGTAATGATAATTACTAAGATCGTCTGGTTGCACTTTTTACTGCAACCAGACGATTTTTTTATACGAAAATTCATATATAAGGGGATAATTATGAGGAGAAAGAGTATCAGAAGGTATGTTTCAATAATTTCATTAATATTTTTAGTATCATTTTCTATGATGAATATAGGAGTTTCAGTTGTTCAAGCCGCTATGATAGATGTTGTGGATGCAATTAACATTTCTCGCGCAGATGGAACAACCGGTGAACCATATAATGCTACAGATCGTATGAGAGTAGATGTGGAATGGTCAGCGAAGGGAAAAATAAGCACCGGTGATCAATTCATAATTGATATGCCAAAAGAATTTAATATGTATAATACAAAATTCGATTTAAAAGCTGCAGGAAACCAAACAGCTGGAACATGTGAGCTGAGAAATGGATCACTTACATGTACAATGAGTGATTATGTAAATGGGAAGAACAATGTAAAAGGTTCTTTATTCTTAGAATATTATTTTGCACTTGAAAGTTACGATGGTGTAAAAGAGATTCCATTAGAATTTAAAGTAAATGGGGAAGTTGTAAATAAGCATGTTAGTGTGAGCAATACAACAGAAAGACCTCCTGTAAGCCCCAATACAGATAACTTAATAAAGTGGGGTTACTATAATGAAGATGGAACGGTTGTGGACTGGAATGTATATGTGAATGCAACTGGTACAGAAATGAAAGAACCTAAGATAAGTGATGAATTAGGACCTGGTCATGAATTGATTCCAGAAAGTATTGTATTACAAGAAACAGTGTTTGAGGATGGATATGCACCAAAAGATATAAAGCCTGCTGATTTATCAAAAATTAACATTCTAGCAACAAAATCTGGATTTACAATTGAGCTTCCAGATACATCAAAAGGTTATATTTTGAGCTATAAAACGAAAGTAACGAATCCAGCTTTAAAACCTCATAAAAATACAATTAAACTAGAAGGAAAAAATATAGAGACTGTAGAAAAGACGGAAAAAGTTATTGTACATAATGGTGGGGGAACTGGTTCGGGTGAGAATGAATCACCGTCTATTGAAAAAAGTATTGTTGATGAGAATGGTAATCTTGTAAATACTCAGCAATTATCACAAATGAATCAATCTATTCATTATCAGATTCGTACACATATACCAACAGACGCACCTAATTATGAGTCAATGGAGATAAGTGATAATTTAGAAGATGTCTTAGAAATTATCGATGCAAAAGTAAATGATCAAAATGGCCAAGATATTACTTCTAAAGGAAAGCTAACAATAGATAAGCAAAATAGTGAAGTAACGTTTATATTAAACAAGGATTTTGATTTTAAAGCGTATCAAGATCAAACAATTTCTTTAGATATAACTGCAAAGATTAAAACAGGAGCGGATTTAACAGCTTATGTTGACCAAAAAATCCCTAATAAGGCAGTATTATTTTTTGATAGTGAAGCATTGATTTCCAATAAAGTAACTGTTAAACCACCAGAATCCCCTCAGGATGGAGTAATAAAGATTCACAAAGTAGATGATGATGATACAAACAAGGGATTAGAAGGTGCGGAGTTTGAAATTCGAAATGAGAGGGATGAGGTTGTAGCGATACTTAAAACAGACAAGAATGGCTTCTCATCTGACCAAGCCTTAGCGCCTGGATCATATAAAATTTATGAAAAGCTAGCACCTGAAGGATATGAAAAATTAGCAGAGCCAATTTTATTTAAAATTGAAAAAGGTATGATAAACCCAATTCAGCTAGAAATTTCTAATAAACGACTTCCAAAGGAACCAGAGAAACCAGGA
>NZ_JBALQK010000038.1:3164-10238 GCF_036965845.1 Bacillus sp. JJ1127
ACGGAACCAGAGAAACCAGGAACGACGGAACTAGAGAAATCAGAAACAACGGAACCGAAGAAAGCAGAAACGACGAATTCAGGGAACTCAGGTAAGAAAGAACTGGAAAACGCAGAGATAATGAAAACAAAAAAAACAGGAACAACAAGTTCAGAGGGCCAGGATAAGACAAGCCAAGAAAGTTCAAGAGTAACTATGGATTCAGCTCAATCACAAAAAGAACTCCCAAAAACGGGACAGAGAACTCCTTTGGAACCATATATGGGGGCAGCTCTTGTAATGATGAGTTTTGGTTTACTCGTATTAGGTAAGAAAAGACAACAATAATGAAAGCAAAAAAGGTATCCAAAAAAATATTTTTGGGTGCCTTTTTTACTTTATCCCGTATATGGTAAGATCTCCAAACTCAAGGTACAGAGAGATAAGGAAGATAGTTGGGGATTCCTATAAAAACTATGAACGTTTCCGCAACATTTCCCGTTGTCTCTTTCGAATGAAAATTATACCAAGATATAATAGAGTTATAATATTAGAAGGGGTGTCTTTTATGAAAAAAGAAAAAAGACAACGGCTAATTAAACAATTGGTGGAAGAGTATGAAATAGATACACAAGAGAGATTAGTAGAATTGTTGGCAGAACAAGGCGTATTAGTGACGCAGGCTACTATTTCGCGAGATATTCGTGAATTAAACTTAATAAAGGTAACTTCTTCAAATGGATTAACTATATATAAGGTTTTCTCAGAAGATAATTTACAGACTGATATGAAGTTAAAGAAAAAATTAAGAGAAGTTGTCGTAAAGGTTGATTATGTAGATCAACTAACGGTTATTAAAACGTTACCTGGTAATGCCCATGTTATTGGTGCCTTATTAGATTCCTTAGATTGGAAAGAAAAAGTAGGATGTATATGTGGAAATGATACATGCCTCGTAATTTCTCGGTCACAGTCGGATAGAAAGATTTTGGAAGAAAGATTGAATTTAATTATGTAGATGAAAATCCTGTTTCTAATTTTATTAGAGACAGGATTTTTTTAGAGTTTTCATATGAATTAAGGAATCCGATATTCACCATATATACGTAATATATAGCTGTTTTGTAAAATATAGAGCAAAAAACCTTATAAAAATACAAATATATATTATTTTACAAAAAAACTTGTGAAATATTTCACTTGGTAATGTTAGCGTTTTCACAAAGAAGGAAGCACGTACCATTTATTATGTACTTGTAGACAACAACCAAATTTAAAAGGAGGTACAACAAATGAAACATCCGATCCATGTTACTTCAGAAATTGGGGAATTACAAACGGTTTTATTAAAACGTCCAGGTAAAGAAGTGGAAAACTTAACGCCAGATTATTTACAACAATTATTATTTGACGATATTCCATATTTACCAATTATTCAACAAGAACATGATTATTTTGCGCAAACATTACGCAATCGGGGTGTTGAAGTTCTTTATTTAGAAACACTAGCAGCTGAGGCGTTAGTTGATAAAAAACTTCGTGAAGAATTTGTTGATCGTATTTTACAAGAAGGACAGGCTGACGTAAATGTTGCACATCAAACTTTAAAAGAATATTTACTTTCCTTTTCAAATGAAGAATTGATTCAGAAAATTATGGGGGGCGTACGTAAAAACGAAATTGAAACGAGTAAAAAAACCCACCTGTATGAATTAATGGAAGATCATTATCCATTTTATTTAGATCCAATGCCAAATTTATATTTTACTCGTGACCCAGCAGCTAGTATAGGTGACGGTTTAACAATTAACAGAATGAGAGAACCAGCACGGAGACGTGAATCATTATTTATGGAATATATCATTAAACATCATCCACGATTTGCAAATCATAATGTGCCAGTTTGGTTAGATCGTGATTATAAGTTTCCAATTGAAGGCGGCGACGAGCTTATCTTAAATGAGGAAACAATTGCAATTGGAGTATCTGCTCGTACTTCAGCTAAAGCAATTGAGCGTTTAGCTAAAAATTTATTTAGCCGTCAAAATAAAATTAAGAAAGTGCTAGCAATAGAAATTCCAAAATGTCGAGCATTTATGCATTTAGATACAGTATTTACAATGGTTGATTATGATAAATTTACAATTCATCCAGCTATCCAAGGACCAAAAGGAAATATGAACATTTATATTTTAGAAAAAGGACCGGATGAAGAAACTCTTAAAATTACACATCGTACCTCTTTAATGGAAGCTCTAAAAGAAGTATTAGGCTTAAGCGAATTGGTACTTATCCCTTGCGGAGGAGGAGATGTGATCGCTTCCGCTCGTGAACAATGGAATGATGGATCGAATACATTAGCAATTGCGCCAGGAGTAGTTGTTACATATGATCGCAACTATGTATCAAATGCTTTATTACGGGAACATGGTATAGAAGTTATTGAAGTATTAAGTTCGGAATTATCCCGTGGTCGTGGGGGTCCACGTTGCATGAGTATGCCAATTGTTCGAAAAGATATTTAGTATAAATAACGGAGAAAGTAGGGATGAATCATGTTGATGACTAAACCAAACTTAAAAGGAAGAAGTTTTCTTGCTGAAAAAGATTTTACAGAAGAAGAGATGTTATATTTTCTAGATTTGGCAGCAGAATTAAAAGAGAAAAAGAAAAACGGTATTCCGCATCGTTATTTAGAAGGCAAAAACGTAGCCCTTTTATTTGAAAAAACTTCCACTCGTACACGGTGTGCATTTACGGTGGCATGTACGGATTTAGGAGCAAATCCTGAATACCTAGGTAAAAATGATATTCAGCTTGGGAAGAAAGAATCAGTTGAAGATACAGCAAAAGTTTTAGGACGTATGTTTGACGGAATTGAGTTCCGTGGTTTCGCTCATGCAACAGTAGAATCTTTAGCTGAAAATTCCGGTGTACCGGTATGGAACGGGCTAACAGATATGTGGCATCCAACCCAAACACTTGCAGACTTGTTAACAATTAAAGAGCATGTGGGACGTTTAAAAGATGTTAAGCTTGTATACGTTGGAGACGGACGGAACAACGTAGCAAATAGCTTGTTAGTTGGTGGTGCAATTGTTGGAATGAACGTATGTATTTGTACGCCAGAATCATTATTCCCTGCACAAGAAATAATCGATACAGCTAAAAAATATAATGATCAAGTCATGGTAACAAGTAATGTAGACGAAGCTGTTGCCGGTGCAGACGTAATTTATACAGATGTATGGGTATCAATGGGGGAAGAAGATAAATTTGCTGAACGTATTGAACTATTGGCACCTTATCAAGTAAATATGGAAATGATTAAAAAGACTGGAAATGAAAATATGATTTTCTTACATTGTTTACCTGCATTCCATGATGTGGAAACAGCGTACGGAGAAGACATATATGAAAAATATGGATTAAAAGAAATGGAAGTAACTGACGAAGTATTCCGCAGTAAGCATTCAAAAGTATTTGATCAAGCAGAAAATAGAATGCATACAATTAAAGCGGTTATGGCAGCTACTTTAGGAAATATGGAATAAAGAAGGGGGAAATCCTCCTTCTTTCTCCTCCTTTAGACACTATCATTCACTATTGTTGTTTTATTCTTATTGCAATTAAAGAGAGGTGAGTGTAATGGGTGAAGAAAAGAAATTAGGATTACTTACTTTAACAGCCCTTGTAGTTGGATCTATGATCGGTGGTGGCGCATTTAACTTAGCAGGTGATATGGCAAAAGGTGCTGGTGCCGGGGCTATTATTATCGGTTGGGTTATAACGGGAATTGGGATGATTGCTCTTGGATTATCATTTCAAAATTTAACTGTAAAAAGACCAGATTTAGATGGTGGTATCTTTAGTTATGCAAAAGCAGGATTTGGTAATTTCATGGGATTTAATAGTGCGTGGGGATATTGGTTATCTGCTTGGCTTGGGAATGTAGCTTACGGTACGTTGCTATTTTCTTCATTAGGCTATTTCTTCCCAGTTTTTGAAGGTGGACAAAATATAGCATCGATTATTGGAGCGAGCGTATTACTATGGTGTGTTCACATGTTAATTTTACGCGGTGTACAATCAGCAGCACTTGTAAATTTAGTAACTACAATTGCAAAGTTAGTGCCTGTATTTGTCTTTATTGTTGTAGGAATCTTTGCTTTTAACTTTGATATTTTCTTAGATGGATTTTGGGGACAAGCTGGTTCCTTTTCTTGGGCAGCGGTAGGTAGTCAGGTGAAGAGTACAATGCTTGTAACTCTTTGGGTATTTATTGGTGTAGAAGGGGCCGTTGTTCTATCAAGTCGTGCAAAAAGCAGAAGTGATGTTGGGAAAGCAACTGTCATTGGATTAATCGGCACACTCATCATTTATATCCTGCTTACATTACTATCTCTTGGCCTTATGCACCAAGCTGATGTTGCTAATTTGAAAAACCCATCTATGGCGTATTTATTTGAAAGCGTTGTTGGAAAATGGGGCGCTATTTTTATTAACTTAGGTTTAGTAATTTCTGTATTAGGTGCTTGGTTAGGGTGGACTTTACTCGCATCTGAGATTCCGTATTTAGCTGCTAAAGACGGAGTATTTCCAAAGTGGTTTGCGAAAGAAAATAAAAACAAAGCTCCTGTAAATTCATTATGGATAACAAATGGTTTAATTCAAGTTTTCTTATTAACATTTGTTGTTTCAGATCAAGCATATCATTTTGCATTTTCTCTCGCTTCCTCTGCTATTTTAATTCCGTATGCTTTGTCAGCATTCTATCAACTTAAGTATAGTTTACAATCTGAAGAAAAAGATCGAACAAAAAATATAATCATTGGTTTGGTAGCAAGTATTTATGGAATTTGGTTAGTTTATGCAGCTGGTTTAGACTACTTAGTACTAACAATGACATTATATGCACCAGGTATTTTCATCTTTTACAATGTTCAAAAGCAAACGAATCCAAAACAAATATTTACTCGTGTGGAACTGGCATCTTCTGTAGCGATTGGTGCCTTAGCATTCTTTGCGATTTACGGATTAATTACAGGAAGTATCACTTTATAAAAACTTGTGAAAATGCAATCAATTGGAGGGTTGAAATATGACACGTAGAAAAATCGTAGTTGCACTAGGAGGAAATGCTATACAATCTGGAAATGCCACTGCTGGGGCGCAGCAAGAAGCGTTAGAAAGAACGGCGGAACAACTCGTTAAAATTATGGAAAATGATGTGGATATTGTTATTGCACATGGGAATGGTCCACAAGTGGGTAATATTTTATTACAACAAAAAGCAGCGGAAACAGAAAAAACACCGGCAATGCCGTTAGATACTTGTGGTGCAATGAGCCAAGGAATGATTGGATATTGGATGGAAAATGCAATCGAAAAGGCTTTGAAAAAGCGAAGCATAAAAAAAGAGGTAGCAACGGTTATAACACGTGTTGTCGTGGATGAACAAGATGAGGCATTTAAAAATCCAACAAAACCAATTGGTCCTTTTTATACAGAAGAAGAAGCAAGAAGGTTAATGGAAGAAACAAAAGCTGTATTTAAAGAGGATGCAGGAAGAGGATGGAGACGGGTTGTTCCATCACCAAAGCCTGTGAGTATTCATGAACATAAAGTAATCAATTCATTAGTGGAGGGTGGAAATATAGTAATTGCTGTTGGGGGCGGCGGAATTCCGGTAATTGACTCTGAAGAAGGATTAAAAGGAACTGAAGCTGTTATCGATAAGGACTTTGCTGCTCAAAAGTTAGCTGAATTAGTAGATGCTGATACACTTGTTATTTTAACTGCAGTTGATTATGTTTATGTGAATTTTAATCAGCCTAATCAAAAGAGATTAGAGGCTGTTACAGTTGATGAATTAGAAGAATATATACAGGAACATCAATTTGCAGCGGGAAGTATGCTCCCAAAAATTGAAGCTGCTATTAGTTTTGCTAATGCAGATCCAAAACGAAAAACAATTATTACTTCTTTAGAAAAGGTATATGAAGCATTAGAAGAAAAAGCAGGTACAATTATTTCTAAGCAGGATGCATGTGTTTGTGTATAAACATAGCGAATTGTAAAAAGAATGAAGTGATCAACTTCATTCTTTTTACTTATTAGCATTTTTTAGTAAACAATGTTCATAAAGTATTCATGGCAGGAGAAAGTTTACTATGTTAAGTATGGTAAAATAATAGTATTGAATACGCTTTCTTGATGCTTCACTCCGACATATAGCAAGAAAGAGGGAGTTTTATGAATAGACGAAACGTAGTTAAAGATCTGAAGCAGTTTGAATTATTTGCTCATTTAACAGAAAAAAAATTGAAAGGCTTAACAGAGTTTGTTTATTGGCGAACTTATAAGAAAGGTCAATTTTTATTTTTAGAAGGTGATTCAAGAGAAAGAATTTACCTTATGTTAGATGGTTTTGTGAAGTTAGAGCGGGTGAATCAAAGTGGAAATTTAATATATGAGGACTATGTAAAGAGATATTCTATTTTTCCTTATGGCGGTATGTTTACAGATAAGAGTTATAATTATACGGCGGAAGCAATGACAGATGTGGATGTGTATTATATTCCTACAGTGATTTTTGAGGATATGGTAAAAGCAAGTCGTACACAATTAATGTACGTTGTTCAGCAGTTATCCTCGATATTAAAAATTAACGAAAATCGTGTGCAAAATATTACGATTCCAAATGCGCAAGACCGCGTCATTCAGACATTAAATTATTTAATGAATGATCTAGGAGAGCAGGATGGGGAAGGGATTGTAATTGCATGTCCGCTCACCACAATCGAAATTTCCAAAATATCGGGAACGTCTCGGGAGACGGTTAGCGGTGTGTTAAAACAGTTAAAGAATGAAAGCATTGTTACGGTTTCAAGTAAAAAAATTATTATACATGACCCAACTTATTTCGAGGAAGTTTCGATGTGAAAACTTTATAATAAATATTAGATAAGGGAAAGTGTTGTTACACTGGGACAATGCTATACATCAAAACCCCTCTTTTTAGGTGGAAGAGAGTATCTAGCCATACATAGAAGTGGTTAGGGCCTGTTTCTGCTACATGCGAAGTAAAAACAG
>NZ_JBALQK010000038.1:10291-16064 GCF_036965845.1 Bacillus sp. JJ1127
TGCATAGCAGGGATTTAAATGTCGAAAAATGAAAATGGATGTATATACATATCAATTCTCTTATTCATATTGTATATTAATAAGGTTCTTTATATATTTATAAGGAACTTTTTTATGTTATTTACTATAAAGAGATTGTATATTCCGATAATGTTAGCTAAAATCGATAATAAAAACAAAGGGGAAGGGAGAAAGAATGATTCGGATTGAATATGATCGATTAGTAGCTATTTTTTACAGTATCGGGGTATTACTATTAATAAAAATGCCAAATGATCATGAATTGATTGGGGAAAAATTATTTCACGCGTATGGGATTCCAGTAGATACATATATTTATATGGGCTATAAAGTTTCGAATATATGGATTTATTCTTTTGTATTACAAGTAATCTCTTTTCTATTTCTTATGAAATGGTTAGAAAAGAAGGATTCTAACTGGTTGAAAAAGTTAAATAAAATAAAAGTAGCGTGTATAAGTGTTCTCATTATAACAATGCCATTTACTTTAAATAAAACGCTTCAAATTCTTGATAAAACATGGTACTACGCAGGCAAAAAAGGACTAGAAGCAATTGAATACAAAAAAGAGGATAGTCAATGTACGATGAAGAAAAAGGGAGATAATTTTGAACAAAATTGCGTCGTCACTTTAAAAAATTATCACAATCAGTCACAAGCAGTACAGCTTGTTTTATATCAAGGTACAAATCAGAATTTGCAGAGCTATCAAGTACCGAAGCCTATCTATTTACAGCGACATGAAACAAAGCAATTTGAATTTCAAATTCCGATTGCTTCAGGTGAAAACATAGTGAAAAATAAAGCACCAAATATTAAATTACAGTCATTAAATGAAAATGATAAGACATATAATTAGCTTGTAATAGCGAGGTTATTATTAAGAGAAATCATTTGAAATAAAAAAGTAAACTTTAGTCATCCAAAATGTTACGGAGAATTCGGGCATAAATTGGATGATTTTTTAATTGTCATTTTAGTAATAATAAGAAATAGTGAAAAAAATTCTAACGGGTTTGAGCATCATAAACATATGTAAGGTAATTAAATAGGGGAATGTTTTTTAAAGAAAAGTAGATATTTAATAATAAGATAAAAATTCCCGTTACAAACTCTCCATATTTTGTTATGATAGTGTTACGAAAACGTTTGCATAAATTTTATAAAGAGTGCAAAAGGAGAGAATTATTATGAATAAAACATGGTGGAAAGAAGCTGTCGCTTATCAAATTTATCCACGCAGCTTTATGGATTCCAATGGTGATGGTATTGGAGATTTACAAGGTATTATTGCAAAGCTTGATTATTTAAAGGATTTAGGTATAGATGTAATTTGGATTTGTCCAATGTATAAATCACCTAATGATGATAATGGTTATGATATTAGCAATTATCAAGATATTATGGATGAATTTGGTACAATGGCTGATTTTGATGAACTATTAGATGAAGTGCATAAGCGTGGTATGAAGCTAATTATTGATTTAGTTATTAATCATACGAGTGATGAACATCCTTGGTTTATTGAATCGCGTTCGTCTAAAGATAATCCAAAACGTGATTGGTATATTTGGCGTGATGGTAAAAATGGAAAAGAGCCAAATAACTGGGAAAGTATTTTTAACGGTTCTGCTTGGGAATATGATGAAATGACAGATCAATATTTCCTACATTTATTCTCACGTAAACAACCGGATTTAAACTGGGAGAATACAGAGGTTCGTGAAGCTTTATATGATACAGTGAATTGGTGGCTAGATAAAGGAATTGATGGCTTCCGTGTTGATGCAATTAGTCATATCAAAAAGGAAGATGGATTAAAAGACATGCCAAATCCAGAGGGCTTAACCTATGTACCTTCTTTCGATAAACATATGAATGTGAATGGTATTCAGCCATTATTAGAAGAGTTAAAAGATAACACATTTTCTAAATACGATATTATGACTGTTGGGGAAGCCAATGGTGTCAAAATTGAAGATGCTGATCTTTGGGTTGGAGAAGAGAATGGTAAATTCAATATGGTGTTTCAGTTTGAACATTTAAGTTTATGGGATGCAGAAAAGAAAAAAGAACTTGATGTTGTAGAACTGAAAAAGGTGTTAACAAAGTGGCAAAAAGGATTAGAGAATAAGGGATGGAATGCGCTGTATATTGAGAATCATGATAAACCACGTATTGTTTCTACGTGGGGAGATGATCAACAGTATTGGCGTGAAAGTGCAACGGCTTTAGGAGCAATGTATTTCTTTATGCAAGGAACACCGTTTATTTATCAAGGGCAAGAAATCGGTATGACAAATGTTCAGTTTCCAAATATTGAAGATTATGATGACGTAGCAATTAAGAACTTATATCGTCAAAAAATTGCAGAAGGGGTATCACATCAAGAGATGATGGAAATTATCTGGGCATCTTGCCGTGATAATTCACGTACACCGATGCAATGGAGTAATGAAGAAAATGCTGGTTTTACAACAGGTACGCCGTGGTTTGGAATGAATCCAAATTATAAAGAAATTAATGTTCAAAAGCAGCAAGAAGAAGCAGATTCTATTTTAAATTTCTATAAGAAAATGATCGCGCTGAAAAAAGAGAATGATGTATTTACTTATGGTACGTATGATTTACTTTTAGAAGATGATCCACAAATTTATGCGTATACACGTACGTTACACGATGAAAAAGTGATTGTTATTAGCAATATCTCGAACGAGAAAGCTGTGTACAATGAGAGTGTATTCGCACTAGAATGCAAACGTTTGCTTTTAAATAACTATGAAGTATTAGAACATGAAACAAATAATACAATCACGTTGAAACCTTATGAAACAAGGGTTTATCGTATTTCATAAAAAAGGGATGCTCTCGTAGCATCTTTTTTTTATGAAAAAATCTAAATTTTTATTGCAATGTGAAAACGCTTTTATTAAAATAGATTTATGAAAACGTTTGCGCTATAAAAAGAAAGGAATCGTTTTCATAAGAGGAGTAGCAATTATAATCTATATCCATTAGGGATGCTATAAATAAGAGGGAGGAAGAAAGAGATGAAAATTACGTCTTTTGATTTTTGGCAAAAGTTCGGGAAAGCATTGCTAGTTGTTGTAGCAGTTATGCCAGCAGCTGGTTTAATGATTTCAATTGGTAAACTAATCGGTATGTCTGCTGGGGATATAAATGCAGTACATACCATTGCTAGAGTAATGGAAGACATCGGTTGGGCAATTATTACAAATCTACATATTTTATTTGCAGTAGCAATCGGGGGATCTTGGGCGAAGGATCGTGCAGGCGGTGCATTTGCAGCACTATTGGCATTCATTTTAACAAACCGAATTACAGGAGCTATATTTGGTGTAAACGCTGCAATGTTAGCGGATTCAAAAGCAAAAGTTTCTTCATTATTAGCGGGTGATTTAGTTGTTAAAGATTATTTCACTTCAGTACTTGGTGCACCAGCACTGAACATGGGAGTTTTCGTAGGGATTATTACAGGGTTCTTAGGAGCTACTTTATATAACAAATACTATAATTATAATAAATTACCACAGGCATTAGCGTTCTTTAACGGAAAACGATTTGTACCATTTGTTGTAATTGTATGGTCTACAGTTACTGCGATTGCTTTATCACTTTTATGGCCATTTATCCAAAGCGGATTAAATGAATTCGGTCGTTGGATTGCAGCATCAAAAGATAGTGCGCCAGTTGTTGCGCCGTTCGTATATGGGACATTAGAGCGTTTATTATTACCATTTGGATTACATCATATGTTAACGATTCCGATGAACTACACGGAGCTTGGCGGAACATATACGATGTTAACTGGAGCAAAAGTTGGTCAGGTTGTTGCAGGACAAGATCCATTATGGCTTGCATGGATTACTGATTTAAATAACCTGTTAGCAAAAGGGGATACAAAAGCATATCACGATTTATTAAATAATGTTGTGCCAGCTCGTTTCAAAGCTGGACAAGTTATCGGTTCAACTGCATCATTAATTGGTATTGCATTTGCGATGTTCCGTAATGTTGATAAAGATAAACGTGCAAAATATAAACCAATGTTCTTATCTGCAGCATTAGCAGTATTTTTAACAGGTGTAACGGAACCAATTGAATTTATGTTCATGTTCATTGCACCAGTATTATATGTTGTATATGCAGTTATAACAGGACTTGGATTTGCGTTAGCGGATTTGATTCACTTACGTGTTCATGCTTTTGGTTTTATTGAGTTACTTACACGTACACCAATGATGATTAATGCAGGATTAACAAGAGACTTAATTAACTTTGTCGTTGTATCAGTGATATTCTTTGGTTTAAACTTTACAGTATTTAATTTCTTAATTAAAAAATTCAATTTACCAACACCAGGTCGTGCTGGTAACTATATTGATAATGAAGATGAATCTTCAGAAGGAACAGCGAATGTAAAAGAAGGTTCTTTAGCAACAAAAGTTATTGATCTGTTAGGCGGAAAAGATAATATTGCTGATGTCGATGCTTGTATGACACGTCTGCGTGTAACGGTAAAAGATTTAGATATTGTTGCACCAGAAGCACAGTGGAAGCAAAATGGAGCTTTAGGTTTGATTGTAAAAGATAAAGGTGTTCAAGCGGTATATGGTCCGAAAGCAGATGTATTAAAATCAGACATTCAAGATATGTTAGGTGCATAAGTAATGAAATTACTAACTTTAAATTGCCACTCTTGGCAAGAAGAGAATCAATTAGAAAAAATAAAATATCTTGCTAAGGTCATTCAAGAAGAGGATTATGATGTCATTGCATTGCAAGAGGTCAGTCAGTCTATACAAGCTCAAAGTATATGTGAGAACAAGAAAGAAGATAACTTTGGTCTTGTATTACTTGCAGAACTTGAAGCGCTAAATGTAAGAGGTTACGATATCGTTTGGGATTTCGCACATATTGGCTATGATATATATGAGGAAGGATTAGCAATTATAACGAAGCATCCAATTGTCAAACAGAATTCTTTCTTTGTATCAGAAAGTAAGGATACATCTTATTGGAAAACACGTAAAATTGTTAGTGCAACAATCTCTTATAAAGATAAGAATATAACATTTTATTCTTGTCACCTCGGTTGGTGGAATGATGAAGAAGAAACATTTCAAGGACAAGTAGATTGTTTAATGAAGCATGTGGATGGAAATGAACTTTCTTTCTTAATGGGAGATTTTAATAACAATGCTCGTTTGCAAGGAGAAGGGTATGATTATCTCATGCAAAAAGGTCTCTATGACACATACAAATTAGCCATGAAGAAAGATGAAGGAACAACCGTGCAAGGAGAAATTGCTGGTTGGGATGAAAATAAGCAAAACTTACGAATTGACCTTATTTTAAGTAACAAGCCAAAAACAGTTACTTCTTCAAAAGTCATTTTCAATGGTATAAATCGAAATGTTGTTTCAGATCATTTTGGAGTAGAAGTTCAATTGGATATATAATATAGAAGAAATCCTCATAGCGATTTAAGAGCTGTGAGGATTTTTTCTATAAATACAAGTATTTCCAAGAGAAAATACTTGTATTTATTATGACATTTCCTGTATATTTGTTATCATTGAATGTAAAACCGATTTGGTCATTTTGTATGCATACTTTTTTTACTTCGTTATATAATGAAGTAAGTAAAAGATTTAATTGGAAAAATAGTACATTTTCGTTTAATCCACGATGTAGAAAATGATATAATGGCAAAATGCATGTATCATTT
>NZ_JBALQK010000039.1:0-16566 GCF_036965845.1 Bacillus sp. JJ1127
CCCCTTCCCTGACCATCTTATGCTGACAAGATGGTCTATTTCTTATTTTAAAATATAATTTAGCAAGATTATCTCCCAACTCATTTCTTTGCCTTCACCGAAATTAGAGACGGGACCCGCATAAATATAATGCTAATAAAAAAGGAGTGAATATATTCACTCCTTTTTTGATTTACTTCCCTTTTTCGAACGATATTCTTTTCCTTTATTATCATTACCAGCTTCAAATTCTGAACTAAATTCCTGTTGGAATTGTCCTGATTTCGGTGAACCTTGATTTCCACTTCCTTGACTCCCATTACGATTTGTCATTTTTCTCTCTCCTTTCATCGATCATTATTGATAGTATGTCTTTCCGGCTTTAATCATACACATCACATTTTTAAAATAACGTGACACTTTACTGAATTGAGCTTTTATAGATAGTTTCTCTTCCACCTAACTTTTTCACTGCATTGTGAAGTAAGAGTATTACTGTCTGTAAATAGCGAGATACAAAAATCCTTCCCAATTTCGGGAAGGATTTTTGTATCTGTAATTTATTTCATCATTTCTGTGCATAAGATTCTAAGAGGGACAAATAGAATCTACAGGAAATACTCATCTGTAACATCACAACAAATAACGGTAATTCTCTTTCAGTATCTTCTTTTTTATATAAGTTTCTTCGAAATAGATATCATTAAGTGCATATCTTCTTCAGATAGAGCCGAAAATCTTTCTTGTAAATACTGTTTTTTCGCAGTTTCCATTTTTGTAACTAACTCTTTTCCTTGCTCCGTAATTTCTAAATATACAACACGTCGATCAGATGTAGAGCGTGTACGTGTCACAAATCCTTTATTAATTAACTTTTCCGTAACAGCTGTAATATGGCTATTGGATACATGTAATTCATTAGCTACACGTGAAACCATTTCTTTATTATTACGATTTAATATTCGAAGTACAAGAAACTCATTCCATGGTATATAACCGCCAAAGATTTTTCCAATATCATTACGCAATGAGCGAAACATAGCAAAGACGTTTGTAGACAGGTCCTCCATTAATTGTTCACGATTATGAGACACCATTTACATCTCCTTTTATTTCATTTACTTAAATAAAAACTTTATTAATTATTTTACCTTATATCTTACTTTTTGTCACCTTATTTTTCCATACACTCTAAGTGCTATGAACTCACTTTCCACATACTGTTTACCCCTTTTTTCTTTTAGATGGATTATATCCAATAATAACAAAAAGAAAGAGTAAGATTACAAGCTTTTCTTGATGAAAATTGATACAATGAAAGCAAACTATTAATAAAGAGGTGTTACATATGACATTAAAACAATGGGCAGATAAAGGCATGTCCTTTGATACATACGTAAATGAAATGAAAGTGAATCAATATGAACTCTTACACATTTATAATAATTTTTTAATTCCAAACGAGTTACTTCCCGTTTTAGAAGAGCGTCAAAATGATGGATGGCGTGTTATTGTATTATCAGCTGATTGGTGCGGTGATGCCCTCCTATGTGTACCCGTAATGAAACGAATTTGTGAAGTTGCTAATATTGATATGCGATTACTGATCCGGGATGAAAATCTAGAATTAATGGATCAATACTTAACGAACGGAACAGCACGTGCCATTCCAATCTTTATTTTTATTGATAGAGAAGGAAACGAGCAAGCAGTTTGGGGACCACGCGCTCCAAAAGTACAGGAGTTAGTAACTTCTATGCGGGCTACATTACCAGAAAAAGAGGATCCACTATTTGAAGAAAAGCAAAAAGAAATGTACGCTAATTTCCGTGCAACATTAGCTGATGACACGTCCCTTTGGGAACATGTGATGGAAAATATGATTGAAAAAATAGTAAAATAAAAAAACTGCCAAATGGCAGTTTTTTTATTACATAAGGAAGAAGTAAAACACCGCTGCTAAAATAAAACGATAGTATGCAAATGGTGTTAACTTTACACGAGCCAATAATTTTAAGAATGAAACAATCGCAAGCATCGCTACAACAAACGCTGTCACAAATCCCGTTACAAATAGCGGTAAATCTGCCACACTTAGTAAATGCCAGCTTTTAATTAAATCTAAACCTGATGCAGCAACCATCATCGGTACTGCTAAAATAAATGTATATTCAGCTGCTGCTGTATGAGATACACGAGCTAATAATCCACCGCTTATTGTAGATCCAGAACGTGAAAATCCTGGCCACAATGCTAAACATTGGAACATTCCAATTGTGAATGCTTGTTTATACGTGATGTCATCTAATGTTTTTGCTGTACTTGGTCTTGAAAATTTCTCAGCAACAATCATTAAAATCCCACCAGCAACTAAACTAATAACAACTGGTCCTGGTCCAAATAAAATTTCTTTAATTTTACTATGAAATAAAACACCTAGTAATCCTGCTGGAATCATACCAATAATGATATGTAATAAATTTAATGATGGCCCTTGCGTTACTTTTCCAATTCCAACTAATGACCATAAACGTTTCCAAAATACAACGACGACCGCTAAAATTGATCCTAATTGGATGACAACCTCGAATACTTTCGCTCTATCATCCTCAAATCCAATTAAATGCCCTGTTAAAATCATATGTCCTGTTGATGATACTGGTAAAAACTCCGTTAATCCTTCAACAGCACCCATGATTAATCCTATTAACCAATCAGCCACTGATCGTGCCTCCTTAATACCTTATATGTACTTTTTTCATACCTTATCATAATACCTTATCCCCTTTCAAAGTGCATCTATTTTTTTCATCTATTTCATGTACACATACGCATATTTCTTTTCTATTCATTGATGAAATTGTATGATAGTAGAAGTTTGTTCTTACACGGAAAGGAGCTTTTATGAAAGAAACCAACTCACTCTCACAAAAAATGAAACAATTTACATTGCTGTTCTTTCCAATTTTTGTAACACAACTATCTTTATTTGCAATGAGCTTTTTTGATACTACAATGTCAGGACATGCAAGTGCTACTGATTTAGCGGGAGTTGCCATTGGTACTAGCATATGGATCCCTATTAGTACTGGACTAACAGGAATTTTAATGGCTACTACTCCCATTATCGCTCATCTGGTTGGCTCAAAACAAAAAGCAGCCGTTCCCCATGTTGTAATACAAGCCGTATATTTAGCGATTGGTGTTAGTTTCCTTGTTATTCTCATCGGCTACTTTGCCGTTTCACCAATTTTAAAGGGCATGCATTTAGAAGAATCAGTAGAGCGCATTGCCGCTCAATTTTTAAGCATTATTGCAATTGGTATTATCCCTTTATTTGTCTATACTGTGTTACGTGGATTTATTGACGCTCTAGGAAAGACGCGGACAACGATGATTATTACTTTACTCTCCTTACCAATTAATGTGATTTTAAATTATGTATTTATTTTTGGTCATTTTGGTTTTCCACAACTAGGAGGCGTGGGTGCCGCAATTGCTTCCACAGCAACGTACTGGTGCATTTTAATCATTACTATTATTATTATCTGTACGAAAGAGCCGTTTGCATCTTTTGGTATCTTCAAGCAGTTATATCGCATTTCCATTTCACGCTGGAAAGAACTTTTAAAACTTGGTGTTCCGATTGGATTTGCTATCTTTTTTGAAACGAGCATTTTCGCTGCTGTTACACTTATGATGAGTAATTTTAGTACAACAACAATTGCAGCACATCAAGCTGCCATGAACTTTGCATCACTCTTATATATGACACCATTAAGTTTAGCAATGACTCTGACAATCGCAGTTGGATTTGAAGTTGGTGCAAATCGATATGAAAATGCAAAACAATATGGATTTATTGGTATCGGTTTAGCCCTTACTTTCGCTCTATTCTATTCAGTCCTACTCTATTTCTTTGGTGATCAAATTGCATCTATTTATACAACAGATGCTACGGTTCATGATTTAGCAAAAGAGTTTCTCATATTTGCTATTTTGTTTCAAATTTCCGATGCAATTGCTACACCAGTTCAAGGAGCACTCCGTGGTTATAAAGATGTAAATGTTGCTTTAATCATGACACTTATTGCCTATTGGGTGATTGGTTTGCCACTTGGTTACATATTAGCAACTTATACTTCTTGGGCTGCAAAAGGGTATTGGATTGGCCTTATTTTAGGTCTCGCATTTGGTGCTAGCTTTTTGCTGATCCGTCTCTTTCAAGTACAACGTAAATATGCATTGCAAAAAAGCCGCTAATTGTAGCGGCCTTTTTCATTATGTATAGTTCCTCTCCAGAACGTGTAACATAATGAAAAAGAAAGGTGAAAACCTATGGATGAAAAGAAAAAACAGCAGTCCTTCGATGAAGAATTTGCTCCTGAAATCTCACCTGGATATCGACAAGATATTCATCAACCACCTCAATATAAAAACACTTCCTTTTTAGTTGGGATTGGTATTTTCGGAGCAATATTACTTGTACTCATCATTTTCGTCTATTTTTAATGAAAGGAGTGTTACATATGATAAAGCAATCTTCAACCGTTTCGAAAAGACCTGTAAAAACGCAAAAGGGCTATGCTGGCGATTCTGTAAACACGCTTAAACAAATCGAACAAGGGAATTTAGAAATTGCAAAAAAAGAAATTGGGCAACAAAACGAAAACCTTTAAATGTCCCTGCCTTCTGGGGACATTTCCATTCTACACGTTGCCGCTGCTCTGCAATCTTAGACGTATTATTTTCTTTTACAATCCTCATTTCTCTTACCCATCTTCAATACCCAAAACATAAGCCGAAGCACAAAACAAGAAAATTCTGATATTATAAAGTTAAACAAACTATTTTATCAAGGAGAGAAATGAGGAAATCATATGCAACATTACAGGCAATATGTACAACAAACAATGCCAAATACCACTATATGCTCTTATAAGCAAAATGATAATGGCTGGGATAATATAGCCGTGATTGTAAATAATGAATGGCTCTTTCGTTTTCCACGTAAATCCCAGTATGCAAGGAGAATCCCGCGAGAAAAAAAAGTATGCGAAATACTTTCTCATTCTTTACAAGGAATAGAAGTTCCAAAGTACCATGTTTTATATAAAAATGAAGCGGATTCCATTCCATTTGGTAGCTATTATGCACTCATTCATGGGGAACCATTGACAGCCCAAACACTCGCAGGATTAACTGTAAAAGAACGAGAAATCATTGCTACACAGCTCGCTACCTTTCTCTCTTCTTTACATACCATCCCAATAGAACGTGCTGCAGAATGGGGATTTCATGTAGAGAGACATCTCACATACTGGCGACAAATTCAAGCGAAATTACATGATTACCTTTCTCATACATTTACATCAATAGAAAGAAAATCCTTTGATTGTTTATTTGAGAACTTTTTTGAATACATACATGAACCTAATTTTCAAAATACAATGATTCATGCTGATTTTACACATCATCATATTTTATTCAATGGGAAAAACAAAAAAGTTTCAGGAATTATTGATTTTGGTGATACTCAAATTGGAGATCCTGCCTTTGATTTTGCTGGTTTATATCACGATTTTGGTAACGAATTTACCGGAGCTATTTATAAACAATATTGCGCTCTTACCCCTCATCATGATTCATCATTCACTCAGCGTATCACTTCTTTTTATCAGTACAGCCCGTTATTTCATAACCTTATTTACAGCTTTGAAACAAATAATAAACTAGAAATAAACAAGAATTTGGAAAGCGTGCACACAATATTAAAGGGATTGAATTAAATTCTTTCCCTATATTCTTTTTCCTCATAATAAATCATTCATACCTATTGCAACATCTTCATCTCCCTCTCACCATTACGAAAGATGTTTTACAAATTCAGCTCCAAATTGAAGACATTTTTCTACATCTTCATCCTCTGGCGTTAATTCTACTTTTAGCCCTTCTAGTACAACCTCTGCACCACGCTCTTGTAACTTTTCGGTTAAAATGTCAACAGCTGCGCCGTATTTCGGATAAGCAGAATCACAAGAGCCAAACACTGCCGCTTTTTTACCTGCTAAATGAATCTCTTCCATTTCATCATAAAAATCTAAGAAATCATCTGGAAGCTCACCATCTCCCCAAGTATAAGCTCCTAAAATAATAGCGTCATATTCCTCTAATATAGAAGCTTCTGGTGCAGTCATAATATCAATTACTTCAATCTCATTTCCTGTCTCACGAATTGCTCCAGCAATATAATCAGCCATTTCTTCTGTATTTCCACTCATACTTGCAAAAATCATTACAAACTTACTCAATTGAATCTCTCCTTTGATTATGTATTACTTTTTCTATTTTCTTTATTTTCTTCTCGTCTACATATTCCGCACGAATTACATTTCGTTGCCATTCTATATGTTTATCTTTATTTTTAAATTCCCTTTGTCCAAGGCGAAATGCTTTCCTCATCCATTCTTTCAATTGATAATTATTATCAACCACAACTATACAATCAGATTAATTGAAAACGATTATCAAAGTCAATTATTTTTTTAAAAAAATAATGAAAAGATACAAGCTTGTCCGTTGACGATTCATATACTATAAATGAGCATAGTTCTTTCTCAGCCCTCTCTAGCGGAAAGAAATAGAAGCAACTGCGTTGTCGCAGTTGCCTTTTTTATATACTGAGGGAAACTTTTAATCTTCCTCTTAGCAGCTAAGATTTTATGAACCGTTTGCTCTCACTTAACCTCTTTGTTCACATTGATTTTTTTAAGTTTCTAACAATTTCATTGTCACCTGTAAAAATAACTCAGCTCCATAAACCAGCGCCGATTCATCTACATCAAATTTCGGATGATGATGTGGATAGCAGGTCTCCATTTTTTCATTCCCAGTTCCTAATTTAAAGAAGCAGCCTGGAGCTTTTCTCAAGTATGCAGAGAAATCTTCTCCTCCCATAGAAGGAGCGAGCTGGACAATTTTTTCTTTTCCAAAAAGCTCTACTGCACTTTCCTCGACTGCTCTTGTAATAAATGCATCATTAATGACAGGATCATATCCATAGCGATATGTATATTCATATGTTGCACCGTGTGCTTCTGTAATCCCTTTAACAATTTGTTCAATCTTTTCTTCCGCTTCTTTTCTTAGTTTTTGATCAAAGGAACGAACTGTTCCCATTAAAGAAGCTGTATTAGGAATAATATTATCCGCTGTTCCCCCATGGAATTGTGTAACTGAGACAACCCTTTGCATAAAGGCACCTGTATTTCTTGATACAATATGTTGTAAGTTGGTAACAATTTGCGTGCCAATTGCTATTGGATCAATTGTTTCTTCTGGTCTAGCAGCATGCCCTCCTCTTCCTTTGACTTCAATTGTAAATACATCAGGTGCTGCCATCATAGGTCCGTATACAATCCCAATCTTGCCACTCTCTAACCCAGACATCACATGTAAGCCGATAATGTAATCTACGCCATCCATTACACCAGCTCGCACCATTTCCTGACCGCCGCCAGGATAGACTTCTTCTGCATGTTGAAAGAAAAGACGAATTTCTCCTTCCCACTCCTCATTCATTTTCGCTATTGCTTCCGCTGTTCCTAATAAAATAGCGGTATGTGCATCATGCCCGCATGCATGCATCACACCTGGAGTAGCTGATGTATAAAGCTTTAACGTCTCTTCCTGAATCGGAAGAGCATCCATGTCCGCGCGAATCGCGACTATTCTTCCTATTTTCTTCCCTTTTTTCTTTGCCATCACACTATACTTCGTTGGTCTTGTTACCTCAAAAGTGGAAAATGAACACAATGTGTCATATATAAATTGTGAAGTTTGTTCTTCATGGAATGATAATTCAGGAGATTTATGGAAATGCCGTCGCCACTCTATAATCTTTTCCTCTGACACAAGCTTCCTCCATTTCTTTTTCGCATGTTCCATTCCTAACAACCTCCTTTTTCGTATTTATATTCTTACTTCAGCTTCATGAAATGATTGTCCTTTTATCTTTTGACATGACAAATCAATAACAATTTCATGCGGAATGTAATATAATTACTAAGTTAGGGATTTTCTTTTTTAGTATTTAGTGCTACTATCAAAAAAGAGCCTTTTTGTCTTAATTTTACCTAAAATGTGGAATTTTGTTTTTTTCACAATGATGTAGGACATGATACCTACATATAGTTATTATTTCATAAGAGAGGAAAAGACATGGAAAGATTAAAAGAGATATGGTCTCGACCACTCATACAATGGTTTGCAAAAACTTTTTATTACCTTGCAATTTTATTTGCATTACTTTGGTTGTATGGATTCCATGATACAAACACAAGTACATTTATTTACAATGAATTTTAGGGTGGGAACGTTATGAAGTTATTAGAACAAATCGAAAAGTGGGCGGCTGAAACGCCTGATCAAACCGCTTTCGTTTGGCGAGATGCGAAAATTACGTACAGACAATTAAAAGAAGACTCTGATGCATTAGCTCATTGGATTTCTTCTGAGTATGCAGATGATCGCTCACCAATTATGGTTTATGGCCATATGCAGCCAGAGATGATCATTAGCTTTTTAGGGTGTGTCAAAGCTGGACATGCTTACATTCCAGTAGATTTATCTATTCCAGCTGATCGTGTACTACGTATTGCTGAAAGTTCCGGTGCGAAACTACTTTTATCACCAACAGAAGTGAAAGTAGCTGATTTACCTGTTCGCATCGTATCTGAAAACAACTTACAAGATATTCTCTTGACTCATAAAGGGAAAACTCCAAACCCTGAGCATGCAGTAAAAGATGATGAGAACTTCTACATTATTTACACATCAGGGAGCACAGGGAATCCGAAAGGTGTACAAATTACGTACAATTGTCTTGTCAGCTTTACAAAATGGGCGGTTGAAGACTTCAACTTACAAACTGGACAAGTGTTCTTAAACCAAGCACCTTTCTCATTCGATTTATCTGTGATGGATGTTTACCCATCGTTAGTAACAGGTGGTACACTTTGGGCAATTGATAAAGATATGATTGCGCGTCCAAAAGACTTGTTTGCTTCTTTAGAACAATCAGACATACAAGTATGGACATCCACACCATCATTTGCAGAAATGTGTTTAATGGAGCCATCTTTCTCTGAAAGTATGCTACCAAATATGAAAACATTCTTATTCTGCGGCGAAGTATTATCAAATGACGTAGCAAGAAAATTAATGGAACGCTTCCCGAACGCAACAATTATGAATACGTACGGTCCAACAGAAGCAACTGTAGCTGTAACAGGCATTCATGTTACACAAGAAGTCGTTGAGACATATCAATCACTTCCGGTTGGTTACTGTAAATCTGATTGCCGCCTTCTTATTATGAAAGAAGATGGTACAATCGCACCAGATGGTGAAAAAGGTGAGATTGTAATTGTTGGTCCAAGCGTAAGTGTTGGATATTTAGGAAGTCCTGAATTAACAGAAAAAGCATTCACAGTTATTGATGGCGAACGTGCCTATAAAACAGGTGATGCTGGATATGTAGAAAATGGTCTTCTTTTCTATAATGGTCGTCTTGATTTCCAAATTAAATTACATGGTTATCGAATGGAATTGGAAGAAATCGAACATCACCTTCGCGGTTGCTCTTATGTAGAAGGAGCTGTCGTAATTCCAATTAAAAAAGGTGAGAAATACGATTACTTATTAGCGGTTATTGTTCCAGGAGAGCATTCGTTTGAAAAAGAATTCAAATTAACATCTGCAATCAAAAAAGAACTCAATGAGCGATTACCAAATTACATGATTCCAAGAAAATTCATGTATCAATCTTCTATTCCAATGACACCAAATGGAAAGGTAGATCGCAAAAAATTATTGAGTGAGGTTACAGCATGACCGCATATGGATCATTTTATTTTTTCGCCATAGTGGGCATTTTATTAATACCTACTATCATAGCTGGATTAAAAGGTAAAATGTTGCGTAAATATAATGCTGTCCTAACACTAATCATGCTTGCACTTATCTTCTCTGATAAACCAAAGCAAGCAATGATGCTAGCAGCATTTATCATTTGGCAATATGTCCTTATTAAAGGCTATTTATTATTACGAAAACAAAATAATAATACGGTTATGTTTTACATGGCTGTTATCTTGTCGATTTTACCGCTTATTTTGGCAAAAATCGCACCATTTGTACATGATTTGAGATTTATTGTTTTTGCCGGTATCTCTTACGTAACATTTAGAGCAGTACAAATGGTATTTGAAGTTCGTGATGGCTTAATTAAAGAACTCTCATTCTTTAATTTCTGGGAGTTCGTTCTGTTCTTCCCTGCTATCTCAACTGGACCTATCGATCGTTACCGTAGATTCCAAAAAGATATTCAAAAGCCACCGAGTGCTGAAGAATATCAAAACCTACTATATACAGGTATGAACCGTATTTTCCAAGGTTTTCTATACAAATTTATTATTGCTTATTTACTTCAGCAACACGTTACGGATGCTGCTTTTGCAAATGCAGATACCATTACATCTAACATTATTTACATGTACGGCTATAGTCTATATCTATTCTTTGACTTTGCAGGTTATAGCTCATTCGTAATCGGTGTAAGTTATATGATGGGCATTAAAACGCCAGAAAACTTTAATAAACCGTTCATCAGTCGTAACATTAAAGATTTCTGGAACCGCTGGCACATGAGCTTATCATTTTGGTTCCGTGACTTTATTTACATGCGCTTTGTCTTTTTCGCAACAAAGAAAAAGTTACTTAAAAATCGCTATACGATTTCCTATATCGGCGCCTTTTTAAACTTTTTCATTATGGGAATTTGGCACATTGCAGGTAATCATATTTATCAGTATATTATTTATGGTCTATATCATGCTGCCCTGTTTATTTTGTTTGATATTTTCGAGCGAAAAAACAAAAAGCATAAGTTTTGGCCAAATAATAAATTCATGCATGTCCTTGCAATTGTAATTACGTTCCATTTCGTATGTTTCGGTTTCCTAATTTTCTCTGGTCACCTAAACAGATATTTTTAATGAATAACTTCTTATAACTTAAGAAGTTACACATAATACATTTCGGATATAAAGGAGATTTTAAAAATGGCAGAATTCAAAGATCAAGTATTAGATATTTTAGAAGAAGTATGTGAAAACGATATTGTAAAAGAAAATCCAGATGTACAATTATTTGAAGAAGGTATCCTTGATTCTTTCGGTACAGTATCTTTATTAGTAGAATTCCAAGAACGTTTAGACATCGAAGTATCTATTTCTGATTTTGACCGCGATGAGTGGGCAACACCAAATATGATTATTAAGAAGTTGGAAGATATCCGATGAAAAAAGCAACTTTTGGTCCGATGCTCTTAGCATTGGCCCTTTTTGCTGTATTCTTACTTATACCAACACGCTTCCTACTTCCACTTGTAAGTGATAAGAAAGTAGAACAAGCTGCAACTTCTCTAAAAGAAGAAAAAATTCAAAGTATGATTTTACAGCAAAAAATGTTAGAAGACCCGAAATACCTTCCGATGTATGGTTCATCGGAATTTGCAAGAATGGATGCTTTTCATCCATCCAATTACTTTAAGGTAAAACCTGAAGGGTTTACACCATTTCTTCTTGGTCGTGGTGGAACACAAGATCTTGTTCACGTCTTGAACTTTGCATCCACAATGGATCAATTAAAAGATAAAAAAATAGTCTTTGTTCTTTCACCACAATGGTTTGTACCACAAGGAATTGATGAAACGCATTTTGCACCTAACTTTTCTAAACAACAAGGCTATCATTTCATTTTCAATAATGATCTAAAACCTAAAATGAAAAAGCAAATTGCAGAGCGTTTATTGAACTTTGAGATTGTAAAAAAAGAAACATTATTAAAAATATCTTTAGAAGGTATCGTTTATGATGATACAAAGCATAAAGTAAAAGCAATGGCTGCAAAACCTTTCGCTTATCTTTATCGTAATATTTTAGATCGTAAAGATTTATTTACAATAATGTTTGATATTAAACCGCATAAAGAAACACTTGATCCATCATTGAAACAAATGGACTGGGAAGAAGCACGTAAACACGCTGATCAAATTGGTGAATCAGAGTCAGGGTCAAATCAATATGGTATCGAGGATGATTACTTCAATAGCAAAATTAAAAAGAAATTGAAGCAACGTGAAGGTTACTTAAAAAATGATGCTTATGATCAATCTCCAGAATATGAAGATTTACAAATTGTAATTAATTTATTAAAACAATCTGGTGCCAAACCACTCTTCATTTCTGTTCCTGTAAAAGGTCCATGGTATGATTACGCAGGATTCCCAAAAGAACGACGCGAATTATACTATAAGAAAGTTCATGAGCAAATTCAGCAAGCTGGCTATCCAATTGCTGACTTCTCAAATCATGAATATGATAAATACTTCTTAAAAGATCATATGCACTTAGGTTGGAAAGGCTGGGTTTATATCGACGAGGCCATCCAACAGTTTTATAAAGCAAACTAACAAAAAGACCGCTTGAATTATTCAAGTGGTCTTTTTTTGTATGCATCTTGTAACTGTTCTATCGTTACCTTTACTTCTGCCATCACATGTTCAATAATTTGCTGAGCTGATTCTTTTTTTGCTAATGAAGAAGCTTGTCCAGCCCAAAGTGACATATACTTCCCTTTGTTTTGTCTTGCTGCTTCTTGACGTATTTTCGAGGTTAATACATTTTGAACGGGATACATAGGTAAGCCGTCTTCTTTCCCCTCGTGCTGCTCTATAAATACATTCCGAATACCTCGTGCGTATTTTCCAGAAAATGCTCTCGTTACAGTTGTACTTGTATCTGTACTTTGTAAGATTGCCTCTTTATGTACATCGTGTGTCATACTCTCTTCGCTTGTTAAAAAAGCTGATCCCATTTGCACGCCTTCCCCGCCTAATGCAAACGCAGCAACAACTCCTTGACCGTTCATAAGCCCGCCCGCTGCTACAATAGGAACTTGCGGAACTGCTGCCACTAATTGAGGAATTAAAGCAAACGTACCAATCATAGAATCTTGTTCTTTACCAATAAATGTCCCACGGTGTCCTCCAGCTTCACTACCTTGTCCAACAATTACATCTACCTTTAATTCAGCAAGCACCTTTGCTTCTGCTACATTAGTAGCTGTTCCAATAACCTTTATCCTCTCTCTCTTTAAAGATGCAATTTCTTCTTGCTCTAACGTATGAAACGCAAAGCTGACAACTGGTACTTTTTCTTCCTGTAGCACTTGCAGTTGCTCTTTATAACTTTTCGGAAGTTGCAGCGATTGATTATACTCATCTATACCTAATTCTTTTCGTATCGGCTCTAATAAATTTCTTGCGACTTGTACTTTTTCTTCCTCAATTTGTATTTCCTTCGTGAGTAACAGATTGACTGCAAACGGCTTATCTGTTAACTCCCTTATCTCATAAATAGATTGACGAATTTGTTCAGGACTCATATAGCCAGCCCCAAGTGTTCCTAATCCCCCGCTATTACTTACAGCGGCAACAAGTTCTGGCGTTGTAATCGCACCTGCCATGCCAGCTTGAATAATTGGATATTTTATTTGTAGTGCATCAGTTACTCGGCTTGTAAACATCCTTTTCCCTCCTAGTCTCCTTAAATATCTTCTTTTTTCTACAAGCTTTTCCCTTCTTTTACAAAAGGATTGAACTTCTTATGAAACGAATATATTGGAAGAGAAGGAGGAGATTCTATGATTCAGCCCAATGCTCTAAAAGAAGGAGATACTGTGATGATTATCGCTCCAGCAGGTCCACCAATCATTGAACACATTCTTACAGGAGCAAAAATATTAGAAGAGATGGGACTATC
Source organism: Bacillus sp. JJ1127 (assembly GCF_036965845.1). NCBI lineage: Bacteria > Bacillati > Bacillota > Bacilli > Caryophanales > Bacillaceae > Bacillus > Bacillus sp. JJ1127. The sequence goes on from NZ_JBALQK010000039.1 coordinate 13,866, forward strand.
AGTAATCATCGGAAGAAGTGTTTATGAAACATGTGGATATTTAGCTGGTACTGATGCCATTCGCCTTCATGATATACATGAATCATTTGCAAGCCCTGAAGTAAAAGCTGTTTTTTGTGCACGAGGTGGATATGGCAGTGGTCGTCTTCTTCCGCATATTCAGTATGAGCTTATTCAAGCCAATCCAAAAATTTTTTGGGGATATAGTGACATTACAGCTTTACATATCGCATTTACACAGTGTGCGGGACTTATTACTTTTCATGGACCGATGATTGAAGAAATAGGAAAAGGCATTCCCTCTCTTTCTTTATCTTCCTTCAATCAACTATTTCATCCTTATTCAACTATTTTATCAGGGGCAGAATGTATTACATCTTCAACTAACTGCATCGTTTCCGGGCCATTAATTGGCGGAAATTTAACTGTTTTGACAAGTACACTTGGATCGCCATATGAAATAGATACAGCAAATAAAATTTTATTGCTTGAGGATATTGGAGAAGAACCGTACCGCATTGATCGTATGTTCAATCAATTACGTTTATCCGGAAAATTTAATGCATGCACAGGCGTTATTTTCACAAGCTGTCATAACTGCACTGCTACAAAACCATCCCTATCATTACAAGACATATTATATGACTATCTCACCCCATACAACATTCCGGTATTATTTGGTCTTCCCATTGGACATATACAGCCCAATATCGGAATCCCATTTGGAGTCACTGTCATAATGAATACAAACAGAAATACTGTTTCTATTCCTTCTGGTGTAAGGTGCATAGCAAGATAAATACAAAAAGGAAAAGCATAAATCGCTTTTCCTTTTTACTACTTTTAGATAGCCATACATACAACCATTTTTATTGATAATAATTAAAGATTTGTCCAGATGCGATATCAGCAATTTCTTCCGGAATAAATGTTTTACTAAGTTCCGTACCAACATTCAACACAGCCGTTGCCTCTTGGTCAAGGCTTTCAAACAATTCTTTTCCACGTATCGTAATAAGGGGTGTTCCTTCTGGCAACACTTCTTTTACAAATTCCAATTGTGTAAAGAACGGAACAATCCATCTACCTTCTCCTTGGAAATAACGCAAACGAAGAGTTCCTTCTGCTGCAGAATCATCAGCCTCTACAGATCCAGCAACATAAAACTGAGTTGTTAGCAACAATTCATAAAATTCCTTTTGTTTTTGTTTGTCATCCTCTGCTAAAACAAGTACTTTTTCTATTTTCTTTACTGGAATTTGTTCCATATGCTGCCACCCCTATTTTCAAAATAATTATACTTAGATTATACAAAATATTCTTATTCTTTTCTACATAATTATTCATTTATTTTATTGAAATAGCAAATTAATATCAATCATTCCAAATTATAGCTGACTCAGCTTTACCTTCTCTAATATTTCAGGTGTTGTAACAATAGTAGCAAACTCTTCATGTAAATTCACTAGCGTCATCTTATGAATTTCTTCTGCACAATGTTGTACACCGTCCGGTCCTTTTCGATTAAATGTCGCTGTGGCATCGCTCACTAAATACGTTAAAAAGCCTAAATTTCCAGCCATTCGAGTTGTTGTCTCCACACAATGATTCGTCGTTAATCCCACAATAATAACAGCACTGCAGCTCTTCTCTTTCAACTGCTGTTCTAAATCTGTTCCAATGAATGCGCTGTTAACACTTTTTTGAATAATTATCTCATCTTGTAATGGCTGTACTTCTTCTTTGAAATGTACTGTTTCTGCATTCGGATGAAACACTGATTCAATATTATCTTTGTTCACATGCTGTATATGAAAAATTGGTAGCCCTCTTCCCCTCCACTCTTCTAATAAACTCTTCATATTTTCTTCCGCAAAAGGATTATTTCGCACTCCCCAATACGGTAGATCAAATGCTTTTTGTACATCAATAATGATAAGTGCTGTTTGATTCAACATCATGTACCTCCTACTATTCTGGCTGTAATTGAAATAAAAATCCAAGTTGTTGTGAGGCAGTAATAAAACAAATATATGCACAGAGTTCCACAATCTCCGCCTCACTCCAATACCCTTTTAATACATCAAACATCCGATTATCTATTGCAGATCGGTTATGTACAAATAAGTGTGCAAATGTTACAGCAGTACTAATTTCTTCTGCCTTCTGCACATCATCTGGTTTTCCCTTTGCCATACAATACGGACATTCATTTCCAAATGCAAGTGTTCTTCGTACTTGTTCCTTTAACTCTTCAGAAAGAGTTCCCGTTTCATACAATGTATTTTCTAACGAATTCCATGATTGTAGTATATTGGGACAATGCCCTAGTAATTTTTGAAACTTTGTTTCCCCGATATTTGATAATAAAATTCTCTCCATTATTTCTCCTCCTATTCCTTTCTCATTTATTGTAAAATAAATAAAGTACTCTTTACATTTCATATGAATCTTAATTTATATGTTTTCTTTTCAAAAAATATCAGTTTCCTGGAGGTATATTTACAAATGCAATTAGATCGTGTAGATCGTAAAATTTTAAATGAATTATATAATGACAGTCGCCTTTCTATGCGCGAGTTATCAAAACGAGTAAATTTGTCTGCGCCTTCTACTGCAGAGCGCGTTCGTAAATTAGAAAGTGAAGGTGTTATTCAGAAGTATACAATTGATATTGATTATAAAAAGGCAGGTCTTGTTT
>NZ_JBALQK010000040.1:0-7020 GCF_036965845.1 Bacillus sp. JJ1127
GCGATATATTATATGGTCAAGTAGATGAAGTTTATGTAGCATCAGAGTATCGAAGACAAAAAGTTGCTAAAAACTTAGTAGATGATTTAATGAATTGGTTTAACCAACAGGATATTTCTTTGATCCATGTTTATGTCGATTTAGAAAATGAGCTAGCTTTAGAGTTTTGGGAGAAGATGGGGTTGGATAAGGAGTTTTTTATTCTATCAAATAATTAATTTATAATAAAAAGCTATATTAAACTGGGAGATATTTGTTACCTAATAAAAATTAACCATGGAATAAGAAAACGCTGGGATTTCTAAGTTTGTCCAAGCGTTTTTGTATGTTATTTATATTAATTGCTTTACTATTCCTAATGAAATTGTTAATTTTATTGTTTTGGGGAAGCATTCTTTTTTAGTTTGATAGCGATGTACTGAGATTCCTATTAGGAAAAAAATGAAATTATGACGGGGAGGACGACGGCAATGGCTGAAAAAACAAGAATAATAGAGATTAAGCCATATAACCCTGAGTGGAAAACAGAATTTAAGAAAATCAAAAAGATGATTGAAAGCTGTATCGGGGATTTAATTTCAAGAATTGAGCATGTAGGAAGTACTTCTGTTGAAGGATTAGCAGCAAAACCAATTATTGATATTGACGTAATTATAGAGAGTCACGATTTGTTACCTGACATTATAGAGCGATTAGAAAAAGAAGGCTATCAACATCAAGGTAATCTAGGAGTTGAAGGACGTGAAGCTTTTCAAAGAAATAATGAAGATAATTTCATGAAGTACCATCTTTATGTTTGCCCAAAGGATGGGAAAGGGTATTTAGAACATGTCGCTTTACGGGATTATTTATCAACTAACGAGGCTGCGCGGAAAGAATACGAAGAACTAAAATATCGATTGGCTGAGAACTATCGATATGACGTTTATCGTTATTGTGAAGCTAAAACAGATTTTGTAAACAAGATTTTAAACAACACGCTTTACAAAAATGAGAATTGCTGCTTGTAATAGAAAAGACTGTTCATAAAGGTAAATGGAGGGATTATAAATGTCTAATTACATATTACCGAATTTCATAATTAAAGCACACGGAAATGTATCAGATGGTTTTATTAAATTAGGAATATATGATTTTCATAGGGCATTAAAGTTTATTGGAGAATTACCATATGGGAGAAATTCTAATCGGTCTGAATACGAACTGGTAATGAGTGAAGAAAAGGGAACTTGCAGTACGAAACATGCTTTACTTTCTGCCTTATGTAAAGAACAAGGTGTGGCAGAAATAAAGTTATTCACAGGGATTTATGAAATGAATGAAAATAACACACCTGGAGTTGGAAAAATTTTAGAGAAATATAAATTGCACTCTATTCCAGAAGCACATTGTTATTTGAAATACAACAATGACAGATTTGATTTCACCAGACTTACTATACGCGGTGAACCAATCCAGGAATTCTTAATAGAAGAACAGATAGAACCGGATCAGATTGGAAATTTCAAAACTGATTTTCACCGTTCTTACATACTAATATGGTTAAATAAGCATAAGTTAACTCAAAAGTTTGATTTGGACAGCTTATGGAAAGTTAGAGAAGAATGTATCAGGGAATTGTCAACATTTTAACATAGGAATTCTTTTGAAAGTCCTCTTCCTTACATGAAGAGGACTTTTCTATGACTTCATTAATTCTCGAACAATTTGACTTAATTGATAGATTCCTTTCGTAAGGTCTTCGATAGGTGCATAGCCATACGATAAACGAATATGCTGATCAGACTCTTCTTCATAAATACGCCCTGGGTTAAGAAGGATTCCTTTAGATAATGCTTTTGAAAATAGTTTTTTCATTGGAATTTTCGGTTGTATCTTTAGCCATATAAAAAATCCTCCGCTAGGGACATCCCACGTTGCGATGTCATTACAATACATGTTCAGGGTTTGAATCATTATTTCTCTTCGTTTTGCCAGCTGCAATCTTACGGATGCTACATGTTTCTGATATAAACCACTAGATAACCATTCCGTAGCAACCCTTTGTGATAATGAGCTAGATCCATAATCCGTTTGCATTTTTATGTCTGATAATCTTTCAATCACAGGTTCTGGACCGATAATCCATCCAATTCTTAATCCAGGACTCAGAGTTTTTGATAAGCTACCGATATATAATACATGTCCATGTTGATCCAGTGCCTTTAACGGAAGTGGAGGTGGTTCATCAATCCATAATTCTCGATAAATATCATCTTCAATGACAGGAAGTTGTTCTTTTTCACAAATCTTCATAAGTTCTTTCCGGCGATTTTCCGACATTAAAACACCTGTTGGGTTATGAAAACAAGGAATAGAATATAAAATGTTTTTCTTTTGACTATATTTACTTCGTTTGGATAAATCGCTTGGTATGACACCATGCTCATCCATCGATATTCCCGAAAGATGTATACCTGCTGATTGGAATACATGAAGTGAGTATAAATAAGAAGGCTTTTCAAGTAAAACTGTGGATTCTCTATGCAAAAGACCAACGGATATTAGCTGTAGTGCTTGTAATGCTCCAGAAACGATTAGTATAGAAGACGGAGATACATCAATACCAAATGATTTTCCGTAATTACTTATTGCCTGACGTAAAGGTAAAAATCCTTTTGGTTCTTCGTATCCGAAAGTATCTAGTTTGTTAGACACACTCTGCATAACTAATTTCATTGTTTCTAATGGGAAAATATCAGTGGCAAGTTCTCCCTTACTAAGCTGAATGAATTTCTTATTTGCTTCCACTTCATTAATTTCTTGAACGATTAATTTGCTTGGTTTATGCACACCTGTTTTTACATACTCATTCCAATTAGGTGGGGGGGTTGTTGCTAATAATGACCATGTATTATTCATTACAATTGTCCCCATACCCATTTGTCCTCTAATTAAACCGTCTGCTGTTAGTTCTTCTAACGCTGTAATTACTGTGCTTCGATTTACATGGAACAGTTTTGCTAATTTTCGTTGGCTTGGAATCTTACTCCCGATTGGCCATTCTCCATTTGCAATCTTTTCTTTCATATAGTCTATAATCTGTTGGTATTTTGGAAGTTGTTTATCTGTTTTGTCATTGTACATATTCATAAAAAAACTCCCTTTATCCACTATAAAAATGCGAAGTGGCTGGTTTTTTCAATACATAACTGGTTGAAGACATTGTATCAACTATTGAATATGATGAAAAGAAATAATTGGTAAAAGAAAAGTGGTTGACTTTTTCGAAGGGGAGGAAAGAAATGCAGAACAAAAAATGGGATTTTCGTATTTTATCCGCACATGGTCTGACTATTATTCTTTGGGGTACAGCCTTTCCTGGGATCCGTATTGGACTTGAGGCGTACACACCTGAACACCTTACATTATTACGTTTATTAATAGCTTCATTTATGCTACTTATCTTTGCATGTATAAATAAAATGCATTTACCAGAGCTAAAAGATATACCAATAATTTTCATACTAGGAGCTCTCGGCTTTACTGTTTATCATATCGCATTAAACTATGGAGAACAAAGCGTCAGTGCCGGTCCAGCGAGCTTAATTGTATCAGTTACTCCTATATTTACAGCATCTCTTGCTTTTATATTTTTCAGTGAAAAGCTAAAACTAAATGGATGGATTGGCGGTGTAATTAGTTTAATTGGGGTAGCCTTTTTATCATTAGGTGATGGAGATTTGCTCCACTTAAATAGTGGAGTACTATTTATACTACTAGCAGCATTTTTAGAGAGTCTATTTTTTGTTTTCCAAAAGTCTTATTTAAAAAAATATGGCTTTCTTTCATTTACAACCTATACAATCTGGGCTGGAACTATATGTATGCTCATCTTTTTGCCAGGAATCGATCAAGAAATAATAAATGCTCCTATAGGAGTGACTCTTAGCGCTGTATACTTAGGACTTTTTCCAACTGTACTACCTTATATAGCCCTAGCATATATTACATCTCATACAGGTTCTTCTGAAGCAACAAGTTCTCTTTATTTAACACCAGGAATTGCATGCTTTGTAGCGTGGATTTGGTTAGGAGAAGTACCTACATTCATTTCTATAGTTGGAGGAGGCATTACAATAATCGGAGTTTTAATTGCTCATGTAACGAGCGAAAGGGATTGTTATAAACAAAACGAAAACACGTTGTAATTACACGTAATTCAACGTGTTTTCTCATGACCACCATCCTAATAAATAAACGAACTTCCTACATATACATAACTATTGTAAGTACCTACTCCTGTAGAGAGGGAATAATTGTGGTTCGTTGAATATATAATACAGGAATTCTATGTTATGAAAGAAAGATATTTTAAAAATAGAATAATTTTTTATTCAAAAAGGAGTTTCAAGCGATGAATATCCAATTAAAAATAATAACAAGAGATAACTGGGAAGAAGCACTGAAATTACAAGTATCGAAGAAACAAACTACATTTGTACCACCAGTAGCAGTATCACTTGCGAAAGTATATATTAAGCCGGATGGTGAAAATGTCGAATACATTCCATTCGCCATATATGATGACGATCGTATGATTGGATTCATTATGCATGCATTCGAACCAAATACATTGGACATGTATTGGATTAACGGATTTATGATTGATGAGCATCATCAAGGAAAAGGATATGGTAAAACGGCTTTAGCTGAAATGATTAAATGGATTACAAATGAATTTACGGAATGTAAGGAGATTCGATTAACTGTACATAAAGAGAATATTATTGCAAAGAGGTTATACGAGAACTACGGGTTTAAAAAACTTGATCATGTTTATGACGGAGAGCAAGTATATCGTTTACATGTGTAACTTTCATTTCAGATTTAACTAAAATAGATGCTATTAAACAACTTTTAAAAATGGAGGGGAACTTTAATTGAAAACAAAATTCCATCATATTGTAAGAGGGATCATTATAAAAAATGAAAAGCTTTTAATCGCAAATTACATCGGACATCACTATTTTTTACCAGGGGGACATGTTGAATTAGGGGAATCTGCAGAAAAAGCATTAATTCGTGAATTGAAAGAAGAGATTGGGATTGATTGTATAGTCAAACGTTTTTTAGGAGTAATCGAAAACAAATGGGAGGATAGTGACACACTCCATTATGAAATTAACCATGTTTTTGAGCTTGATAGTAATGATTTACATGTTAACCTCACACCCAATTCTAAAGAATCACATTTGGCATTTCATTGGATTATACCGAATGAAGAAAATTTAACTACATATAAAATAATGCCTAATCCTTCAGTCAAAACTTTAATAGATAAGGTAGTGAAGGAAGATTTATCAAATTGTTGGATTAGCAGTTTATAAAATAGTATCAATATCAGGAAATAGAAAGATACGAACCTACAAGAACATATAGTTTGTTGATGACCTCTTTATATAAAAAATGAATCCGTAATAACAATATCGAAAAATAGGCATATGAACAAGGTGCATCATCTAGTGATAGGTCATATTTTGTTGTTGTACGTATTGAACCTAGTTTATAGCGCTATTTCTACTTAGATTTAACGAACAGAAATATAGGAAAGCATCGATGGGGTTTTAATTTATAAACGGAGGTCATGAAAATGAATGAGTTTCAACAAGAACTACAAGCGTTAAGCCTTAATGATTATCAGTCTGGAAATGTTGTGTATTGGGACCAGCAAAATCAATATCCATATTACTATATTGAAGATGATGCTCGTCGCTGTGGCGGTTGTGGTCGTTGCGGCGGTGGCCGTTGCGGTGGATTTCGTTGTGGTGGATTCCGTTGTTTTGGTTGCTTCGGTTGCTTTAGCTGTTTTGGTTGTGGTGGTTGCGGTGGTTGCGGTGGCTCTAATTGTTTTGACGGTTTTAATGGTGTTACCTGGTGGGTCATTTAAATTCGCGACATAAATAAAGATATTTTTGAAAGAAAAGTGTATATACAAGCATGAACTGTAGAGACACTTTTCTTTCATTTTGTGAATTAAACAAATAAAAGAGCATCTTCTATTTTCGTCGAAATTAATATTTGATATAGCATTTCATATAGAAGTGACTGGTACATTGGATACATATCAAAAATTAGTTTCATGGGTAGAAGAAATAAAGGCACGGAATAAGGGATTCGTCTAACTGCACACAAAGAGAACACTCGGGCAAAAAGGTTATATGAAAGCTATCGTTTTGTAAATCTTGGTCATGTTTATGATGGAGAAGAAGTATATCGTTTACTTGTTTAACTTTAATTAAGAAAATGGATAAAGAGGAGAAACCTAATTGAAAACAAAATTTCATCATATTGTAAGAGGAATCATTATAAAAGATAACAAACTTTTACTATCAAATTATAAAGGGCATCATTCTTTTCTACCAGGTGGTCATGTGGAATTAGGAGAACCTGCAGAATGCGCATTAATTCGTGAACTTAAAGAAGAAATAGATGTAGATTGTGAAGTTAAGCACTTTTTAGGAGTGATTGAAAACGAGTGGCAAGATAGTGAGACTCTTTATTATGAAATAAATCATGCTTTCGAAGTTTATAGTAAAGACTTGCATAGTGATATAACACCGATTTCGAAAGAGTCTCACTTAAATTTCCATTGGATCATCCCTAACAATGAAAATCTAATTACATATAAAATAATGCCAGAACCCTCTGTGCAAAGGTTAATAGAAAAATTTAAAAAAGAAGATTTATCAAATTGTTGGAATAGCAATTTATAAAGTATTGCTGAAGGGTATGGGGTACTTAAGTGTTAATAATACTGAATAGTACCCAACTAATTCTTAATAACTATTAAAGGAAATCATCATCCCCATCAAATGAAATAATCGCTTCACCTTTATTGTACAAAAGAAGTAAACCTCAAACTGTGCTCCTACAAAGAATATAAGAGTCTCTCCTATATTTACAAATGAGAAATTACCTAAAAATAGGCAACTGAACAAGGTACATTACCCAGTAAAAACTCATATTTTGTTGTTGTAC
>NZ_JBALQK010000040.1:7088-7425 GCF_036965845.1 Bacillus sp. JJ1127
GTTTCTAGTTTCTATATTTATCGCTGTTAATTACGCAGATTAAACGAGCAAAAAATATAGAAAAGCACCGATGAATTATGCTGGATAGAAGTTTTAATTTATACATGGAGGTCGTTAAAATGAATGAATTTCAACAAGAACTACAATCGTTGAACCTAAATGATTATCAGCCTGGAAATGTTGTGTACTGGGATAATCAAAATCAGTATCCATATTATTATTACGCACAAGAAGATGCTCGTCGCTGCGGCGGCTGCGGACGTTGCGGGGGTTGCGGGGGACGTTGTGGTGGCTTTGGACGTTGCGGTGGCTGCGGCGGCTGTGGGGGATGCTTTGG
>NZ_JBALQK010000041.1:0-447 GCF_036965845.1 Bacillus sp. JJ1127
ACTTTTTTCAAATTATCCACTATTCGGGTTATCAATTAAAATGTAATTACTATTTGTACTATAAGAAACAATTCCTTACTTCCCTTATCGATTCAATTTCGATAACTCGTCCCATCACCAGTAATTATTAGTCTCTGTAACATCCCGTCATTTTGCGCAATATAAACATATGCACTTATATTTCTATCCCCAAAATAGATGGTCTGTGTAATCCGGTCATATAAATCTTTTTCAGGATTACCTGTATACTCTTCAAGTTCATCTAACTTTTTTAAAATCTCATCACTTACTTCATATACTTCTCCATATACCTTATTATCACTCGAAAGAATCATTGCTGGATAGCCTTCATTTGTATCAAATAACTTCCCATAAGTCCATGCTTCTAACGCGATACATGTTGTTCCATATAGGTAATGAGCATTTGTTTGTTGTTTTCTTAATGTG
>NZ_JBALQK010000041.1:478-5582 GCF_036965845.1 Bacillus sp. JJ1127
TTCCCGATGCCCTTAACATTTATAAAGTCAATATTTTAAGTAAGAATTTCCTAAAATATAAAAAGGCAGGGACTAATCCCTGCCTTTTTTCACTTTTATACGATAAGACAAGCATTCATTTAAAAATGCTTTCTCTTTAAATTGCCACTTCTCAAAATCAAATGCGCCACCTGGGAAAATTCCTACAATGCTTAAATTTGCTTTATCACATAGATTACTAATTTCTTCTACTGTATAACAGCGTAACGACTGCGTGACAATACCATTTGGATAAGCAGGATCCCACCAATGATCTAACATTCTTTCATTTGAATTATCGTATTCATACTTTCGCATAGCTGAACCTAATCGCATTTCTTTCCCACTTACTTTTTTCCAATAAAGTGGTTGATAAATATCAATAAGTGCACATGCATCGTCTTTCATCCAGCTTTGAATACGCTTTAGTAAATACAATTGCTCTTCATCTGTTCCTACACCAAAACCATCTAGGTAGCTTACAACATCAAACTTTTCTGGAATATCAATTTGATAGAAATCACCACAATGAATCGTAATATCTTTACTTGAGTGCTCCCTTGCAAATGCAACTAATTCTGGTACAAGCTCTACTGTCGTCATCTTCACATTTAACTTAGACATAGCTCTTGCAAATCCACCATTCCCTGCACCAAGTTCCAGCATCGTCTGCATTGGATAACCAACTTGTTCTTGAACATCTTTAGCAACATGATGAAGCCAGTTTTCCGTATTTATATCGTAATTTAATAATTCGAATTGTTTTTTGTAAAATTCCTTCACCCATAATTCTTTCATTATAACTTTCCTCCTGTAATAGTTTTTTCTACTACAGGTAAGAAACTAAGTTCCTAATCCCCACTAAAAATCCCCCTTATTAATAACCTATAATTCATATATTATCACAATAGTTAGAATTTTAAAACTACCGAACGGAAATTTTTAATAAAAAATCCCAGATAGAAGGATTTTTTAGGATCCACTATCTGGGTTGTACATTACATATATTCTTAATACATCTCTTATTTTTTCTCTATTCGGTACTCCACCCAATTACCAGAAATGATAGGTCTCTGTAACATCTCTTTATCCTGAGCAATATACACATATGCATTTATTTCTCTATTAGCAAAGTAAACGGTTTGTGTAATCCGTTCATATAAATCTGTTTCCGCATTACCTGTATATTCTTCTAAATCATCTAACTTTTGTAAAACTCTATCGCTTACTGCATAAATTTCTCCATATACCTTTTCTTCCTTTGTACAAATCATTGCCGGATAACCTTCATTTGTATCAAAGAGTTTCCCATGAGTCCATGCTTCGTCAGCTATGCAAGTTGCTCCATATAAGTAATGAGCATTTGCTTGTTGTTTTCTTAATGTGCCATAAACAAAAACATAGTGCATGTTCCCTATCCCCTTCATCATTCTCTATTTTCTTATTTGTAAATAAGCACGAATCATAAAGTAACTCACTTCATCTGGAAGTTGTTCTTTAATAGACTTTAACCCACCTTCTGCATGTTGCACCGCAGATTTAATAAGAGATTCATATTTTGCTGGAACAAAGCTTGGCCAATCTACTTCCATGCCTTCTTCATAACAGCGAATTAAATGATTTTCTACAGTTTGACGTGATAGACCTCTTTCTTTTGCAATCATACTTAGTTCTGCGCCTTGTTTATAGAGTTCATACGTATCTAGGTGAGAATTTGTTGATGCCTTCCCAGATTTTTTACGCTCAGTAACAACTTCTGTTTTAATCGTTTCAGCGTAATCTGGGTTTTCTTCAATAAAATCAATGACTGCTTGTAAAAAGTGAGAACCATACTTCGCAAGTTTATGTTCCCCAATCCCTTTTACTTGCAAGAGTTCTGCATCACTTTGCGGCATTTTTGCACACATATCTTTTAAGGTTTGATCAGAGAAAATAACAAATGGCGGTACGCCTTCTCCTTGTGCGATTTCTTTCCGCACTTCACGCAACACTTCAAACAGAGGATGATCTTGTACAATTTGTCTTGTTTCCACTCTTTCTTTACGTAATACCTTTTCATTTCCAAGTAATACTTCTTTTCCTTTTGCTGTTACTTTTAACGTTGGATACGTACCATGTTCTACAGCTATCAATTCATCTGAAATTAAAAACTCAATAAACTCACTTACCTCTTTGACACTGCGCTTCGATAAAAGACCGTATGTTGGTAACGTATGAAAATTAAATTCAATCACCTTTTTATTTTTCGATCCCGTCAACACTTGCGCAATCATTTGCTTTCCAAATCGCTGGTTTGTTCGAATCATACACGATAAAACCATTTGTGATTCTCTTGTAACATCAATACTTTCACGTTCATCTGTACAATTCCCGCAGCACCCACAATCTTCTTTCGGTTCTTCTCCAAAGTATTGCAAAATAAAAGATTGTAAACATTGTTCCGTATGGCAATAATCTGTCATGTGCTGCAGCTTTTCTAGTTCATTTGAGAAACGTGATTCTCCAGTAGATTGATCAATTAAAAAGCGCTGCACTTGTACATCTTGGGAAGAATATAGCAAAATACATTCACTATCTAGTCCGTCACGACCAGCACGCCCTGCTTCTTGATAATAACTTTCCATGTTTTTTGGAAGTTGATAATGAATTACGTACCGTATATTGGATTTATCAATACCCATACCAAATGCAGATGTCGCTACCATCACGCTCACTTCATCACGTAAAAAACACTCTTGCTGCTCATTTCGATCATGATCGTTCATGCCAGCATGATAACGTGCAACCGAAACCCCTGCTTTATTTAAATCTTCATATAACTGATCGACAACTTTTCTTGTCGCTGCATAAATAATTCCAGATTCCTTTTTATTTTGACGAATATAGTCTGCTAAATATGCATTTCGGTCTTGTCCTTTAATCACTGAAAATGATAAATTTTCCCGTTCAAAGGTTGTCATAACTGTGTTCGCCGGATCAATTTCTAATGTACGACAAATATCTTCCCGTACTTGCGGCGTCGCTGTTGCAGTTAACGCAAGCACAAGTGGTTTTTCCGGAAGATAATCTAAAATACGATGTATGTGTAAATAGCTTGGACGAAAATCATGTCCCCACTGTGAAATACAGTGCGCTTCATCAATGGCGATCATTGGGATTTTCATGTCGATAAGTTGATCGACAAATTCCATTGAATCAAGGCGTTCTGGTGCAACATAAAGTAGCTTATAGTGCCCTTGTTTCGCTAATTGAATTCGTTGATTTGCTTCTGCAATAGAAATAGAACTATTAATATATGTAGCTGAAATCCCGTTTTGTACTAGTGTATCTACTTGATCCTTCATAAGTGAAATCAAAGGTGAGATAACTAATGTCGTCCCCTCAAATACTAATGCTGGAATTTGATAACAAATTGATTTACCACCGCCTGTTGGCATAATACAAACTGTATCTTTTCCATCCAGTACATTTTTAATTGTTTCATCTTGCCCTCGGCGGAATGACGAGTAGCCAAAATAGGAAGCTAAAAGTTCTTGTGCTTTTGTAAACAAAAAAGATTCACCTGCTTTTCTTAGTCTTTCATCTATTAATATTATATCATCACTTGAAAATCATTGTACTTGTACTTCTCTGCATGCATACGTATAACTGTTAAAAATTCATATAAAGCTGGAGAAATCCATTTATTTTTATGATACGCAAGTTGTGTCGCAAACTTTGCTTCATTTAAAATAACAGTTTGTAGTTTCTTGTCTTTCTGCTCTTGTCTAAGCGTAATTATCGGTAATAAAGAAATTCCTAATCCGCACATTACACATTGCTTTATTGCCTCAATGCTCCAAAATTCAAATGTACTTTCATGCTGGATCCCTTGTCTCTGTAAATAATGCTCAAAAAATGCTCGGTAACTGCATCCACGTTCTGTGTACAAAAAGGTCTCTTCTTGAGAAAATTGGACATCCTGCGAATCTGTTTGTGTAACAATGTAATCTTTCGGAAAAACAAACGTCATTTGCGGAATTTTTGCAGCATATAAATTATTACCCGGTCTATTTAACAAGGTGCTTTCTTTAAGTTTAATCGCTTGTTTCCTTATGATTCTCTCTTTCTCTTCCATTTGGATTTTAATAAGTATTGGAGTACTAGTTGCTTCCTATGGATTACAGTGCTTAAAAAATAAACCAAACATTTATAAAAAGGAAATTTCAATAAAATAATGAAAAAAAGAATCTCATTAAGCTATTTATCACACAGATTATACATTTTCATGAGATATAAGCACCAACTGTAAATTGATTGAGGGAGGTTTATTTATGAAACGTAACAATAATCCAATTGGTTTTAACGATTCAAATAAACAACTCAAAATTTCTAATCTTGATGCGTGGAAATATGAATCTATTTATAAATACCGGCCTTTATTTTCATACAGAAAATTTTTTAGCATCTTTTTCAAAGAAACAAAACGTTAATACAAAGGTTCTCAACCCGTAACCTATGGACTTCATTCATCGCAATTGTTAACATTTAATTAAGAACCCCTTATTACGACCTGCTTTTTACATGCAGGTCTTTTTTATTTCCTTATTTTTAACTCGATCAAATATCAAAATTCAGTGAAAGCATAAAAATTCAAGATATATGAAGTAACAGTTGATAACGGCTTAATTTTTTCTCAATATACAAAATCCATTTCATTTGTTACGATAAAAGTACTCCAGATGGGTTACTGCTCATCAACATTATCTAGTTAAAGAGACCTGCTCGCGGGAAGTAGGTCTCTTTGACTTTTTTTAAATCATTCTTGCAACCTTACCTTTTTATTTGGGCGTATTTACCAAGGTTCTTCCTAACACATTCATGTTAAGATTACTTGGTTAAGTCTAATACACTCGACTATGCTTTATGAATCTCCGCTTCTTCCCTTGTGGGGATTCATTTACTATACTAGCTTATTTCAATTTATCTAATAGATTGTTTTACCTATCAACTGGAAATTATTTAATTGATGCTTTTGGCAGTATAATTTTTTCCAAATTAATCCCCTTCCTTTTTATTCTTCTTAAAATCCTGTCCCCTACTTTAC
>NZ_JBALQK010000041.1:5640-5984 GCF_036965845.1 Bacillus sp. JJ1127
ATTAACGCTATAGGTCTCGCTTTTATTCTTTCTAATAAACTTGAAAAGAATAAAAAAGTTTATCTTAATGATAGATTTACACTAATAGACATTATTGAATCTAAAGATGTATATGATTCTGAAGGTAACCCACTAGTAGAGCTAACATGTAAGTATAGTATTTATTTGGATGAAAAATACTACTGTAAATCTCTCGAAGACTACACTGGACAAGTATTCCCTTTCCTAAGTTCAAAAATAGGAAAAGGTCTTGTTAGAAATTTAAACTATAATTTTTCATATATTGATATATACGATAAAAAACCACCGGTTAAAGAGATAAGAAGACTTATGGAGCAAGTAAT
>NZ_JBALQK010000041.1:6005-6972 GCF_036965845.1 Bacillus sp. JJ1127
TTCTAATTGAAGGTTCTCTTTACAATCAAGGGGGATTCCAACAGCCCCCTGTTTTTCATAGACTAATTATTAGTCTTTATCCCGATATGTTAGTTCAGCTAAAAATTCTTCTAACGAATCACTATGTAAAAGCGGCTCCCACTCTCCCATGCCATGTTCAGCTGTATACACTGGAAAATTAACATCCTTTACATCAACAAAGAATGGATCTCCCATTAACTCTTCATACCCAATAACAAACCAACTTTCTTTCCAATCTCCTTCTTCGTTTCCAACGAAAGATTCATTATTAGGCCCTATACTATACCCTAATTGTCCTTCTTCAAACTCATCTCTGGAGAATATATAGATCGGCAGCATTTCTTCTGTAATATCTAAAATTTCCACTTCATTCGTTTCTAATCGTTCAAGCATACATAATACTTTATTAATCTCATCCTTATAGCGCATCCAATTATTCTCCTTCTTTATTTTTAACAATTTTTAGGCATTTGTATATACTATAAAAAATACCTTTTATCTAGGGGGGAGACACATGAATACAGGACCACAAGAACAAATCGAAGAAGCCCGCGAAACATATGTCGGCCGACTATTCCTACTTGGAGGTTCAGCTCTGTTTTTAATTGGTGGTATTATTTCAGCAGTTGCGGCTTATAAAACATATTTCCGTTTGTTAAACACGCCACCATCACAATAAGTCCATTTCCTTTCCATAGTCGATAATACGTATTGAGCGGCTTTTGTATATCCGCCGTTCTGATTGCAACTTTACATTAGCGTTCTGTTATATGAACATTGACCGAAGGGATCGTTCAGATCATTATAATTTGACTGCCATCCCTCCCCTATATATTTAGTACTTATTTTATCGTTTCCCCTTTGAATTGGGAATTCTGTCATTTCTCATGGTCTATCAGGTTAAATTTAACATATTTCCGAAAGAAATCCCCATCTTCAAGCGCGT
>NZ_JBALQK010000041.1:7032-10071 GCF_036965845.1 Bacillus sp. JJ1127
CCCATCTTCAAGCGCGTGATGGGCAAGAGCCCGGTGGTAAGGTGGGGATTATTAGCTTCTGTAAAGTTCAATACTTCCTCTGTCGGTGCGTCACCTTCGAACTAGAAAAAATGTTTAATCTTATTTTAGCGTGCCAAAAATTCAATAAAACAACAGTTGAAATCTTAAGGAAAGTATAAAAAGATCACCAGTTTGATAATCCCTTCTTAAACCAACGTAACCGGTTGTATAAGTACAATCTTTCGCAAACTTACTTCTTCCATCTAAACGACTTTAATCCCAAATCCTATCCATCTTCCATCTATATCTTCAATTACAAATTCTTTATTATTGTAATCTGTTTTATCTAATGAACGGACAATTTTTACATTCGACTTTATAAACTCTTTTTGAAGTTCTTCTTGATTTATTGTGATAAAGTAAGCGTCATAACCATATCCATATAAGTCCCTATTGGGAATTACTTTTTGCCTGTTAGACTTAGTTAAGATAATTTCCGTTGTATCCCGATATAAACAAATGTGCGGTTCATTGACATCCATATACTGGACAGCTTTAAAACCCATCTTTTGTTCATAAAAATTTGCAGTTTTTATTATATCTGGTGTTGGAAAAATACAGTGTGACCCTATTAATAGATTCTTCATTTTGTCTTCTCCTCTTAAAAATTTCGGGATTATTTCTATACTGGGTGTGTATATTCCTTCTTCAACTAAACTTGGTTAAAGAACACACTAATTTCATTATATGTTATTTAACTGATAAATCAGTTAATCCTATTCCAAAACAACAAGCTTTACGAAAACGACGAAATAAAAAGACAGGATGCGTTAACATCTTGTCTTTTTATTTTATATATCCCGCTACAACATAGTTCTGTAATGATGCAAAAACTTGTGAGGGTAAATGCATTCATCTATTAGATTCCCGTACCATGTTCCGAATAAAATACAGTAATCTCTTGTTTTAATGTAGGTGCTGCATTCTTTTTGACAATAGGACTATTTAAACTAAATGATAATACTGCAACGCTGATTACACCTAATAATGCAATTTTAATTTTTTTCATTTTAAACGCCCCTTTTCTTTTAATAACGTTCTAGCTTCATGGCTCAAATGATAATAATCACATGCTTTATCTTTCACACCCATATTGTACCATTTAACTGCTAATAATTCTGTAGAAATTTGTACATCCTTCCATAAGTCTTGTTCTTTAAAATAAGAAAGTGCTTCAGTCACAACTTCTTCTAGTTTTTCAATAGGTTCATTGTTATTTATGCTTTTCAGAATGTTTAAATGATACTTATATTCTCGATTACAAACCTTTAAACCTTCAGCTATATAAAAAGTGGCATCTTTATTTTCGTTTAACTTAATGTGTTCACGAGCTAATAGGAACGTTACTCTTCTTTGATAATGCTCTTTTGTATGCTGACAACCTTTAAAAACTTCTGTCAAATGGCGTATAGCTAAATCAGAAAGGTTTTGTTCAGCATAAAATACACCTAAATTACTACGAACCTTTAAAGCTAATGGATGCTCATTAAGTTGTTGGAACATATTTAGAGCGGAAATCAAATATTCTTCTGCCATGTCAAATTGCTCCAAAGTAACACAAGCCATACCTAATGTGTTTTTGCATGCTCCAACTTTTATTTCGTAATCTTCATGACTAGAAAAGTAATCAAGAGCTTTTGTAGCGTAATTGATCGCCAAAGTAGGTTGTGATAAATAATAATGGTATAGCGCAACACGGTAATAATACTCTGCTTTTTCTGCTTCATTTGGTATCATATTTAGTAGATTGCCTGCAAGTTCACGATGGTACTCTGCATTATTATAGTTTCCAACTTCTGTGTCATAGATAAATTTGAAAAAATGATAATAATACTTTAATAAACAATCTGGCATATCTTTTATGTAATCAAATGCTTCAAACTCTTTTTCAAAATCACCGTTTAACATCCGATATCTGAAATTTAACAAGGAGTAATAAATAAAAGAATCTGTATTTTCTTTAGCATTGTTAAATATATTATCGGCTTCCTTTTTTAGGACAGCTGCTTTATCTAAATGTTGAGAAAGCATTTCATGATACCATTCTTTTAATAACTCATACTCCTTATTAACGACAGTCCTTATCTCCATGTAAATCCCCCTTCCCAAGAATATTATCTAAATATTACCACAAATAACCCTATTAAAGAGCATAATTACTTGGATACTATTTATTGAGAAATAATTATCAGGTTATTCTGTTGTGACATTTGATTCCGAGATACAAATAAACAATTCTAAATTTGCTTACTTCAACGGGATTGTAAATAACCTAAGGCATACACATGCGACAATGCTGATCGAGCAAATGTTAATGTAAAGTTAATATCTTCTCGATTAGGCCATAGCTCAATTAAGACCACTTTAGGTACTTATAACCATGTGTTAGCGCGTACGGGCAAGTCTGTATCGGATGAACTCGAAAAAATTGTTGTGACCGATTAAGTGACCAAGCACATGAAGAAGAGAACTCTAAATCTCCTCCTGCATTTCAACAGCATATTTCAACTTCTGCAACATATACCCGATGCCTTTACATCCTTCTAATGGATAAGAAATGATTTCTTCTGGATATAGTTTTGTCACCACTTTTTTATGTTTCTTTCCTGCAAGTAGGACAATTTCATCAAACTCTAGTAATCCTTTATCAACCATTTGTTTTTTTAGTTGTTTTATACTAATAATCTCATTACTTTTCGAATTAAAAGCAAGATCATAGTTTTCTTTCACAATATCAGTTGGAAGTAAAAATCCATGTCTCGCCGATAAAATAACCCAATGTGTGAAAAATTGAGAAGCGTATGCTTGGCATGCTTTTCCAAACGGACTGATGTATACATCCTTTGCTTCTGTTGGCCCCTTATCAGGGTACTTATCCCAAATCTTCTTTTTCCCACATGGAATAATGCATAATCTTTTCATTGTTACCTTCTACCTCGCTTCAAACGTGATCACAAAATTTCTATTCATCTGTAATTT
>NZ_JBALQK010000042.1:0-12829 GCF_036965845.1 Bacillus sp. JJ1127
GCTTTTCTTTCTGCTTTTGTACACGTTTTTGATACGTACGAAGTTGATTTACATTCATAATTTCAATATACGTTTGTAATGTATGGAGAACTTCTTGTTGAAGCGGCTGTAAAGTTTTCTCTGTACGTAAAGCCGTATACACTTGGCGAATGTAGAAGTTTGTTGTATTGTAGAGATTTTTTGCGTTTTGACACATTTCCATGAAGTAGGCGTACAATTTATGACCTTTCTTGATCCAAATTTGATAGGTTGCATATTCTTTTTCTTTTGTCATCCTGTTCACCACCTCCTTTTCTTCATGATACTACAAAATAGCCAAAAAGAACATACATTCTCCATGCCACAAAAATATTTTTACAAATTCGATGACAATTCATCTCCACCTTAAACGGGGCTATGCCCTGCACGTTTTGAAGATGGAGTTTTCTTGCCAATTTTTCGATAAAATGTTTTCAGTTATGTTTTCAGTTATAATGGAGGATAAAGTGAGGAAATTGATTACAGAGGCAGGAATGAATAAAAAGGAGACTATACATATGCACGAACAAATTTTAGCAGCGATTAAAGAGTTTGATACGATTATTATTCACCGTCATGTGCGTCCAGATCCAGATGCACTTGGTTCACAATGCGGGCTTGGGACCATTCTTCAAGAGTCGTTCCCAGAAAAAAAAATTTATATGGTTGGATACAGTGAGCCTTCCTTATCGTATTTACGAGTAATGGATGAAATTGAGGATAGCGTATATAAAGATGCACTTGTTATTGTGTGCGATACAGCAAACCAAGAGCGCGTTTGTGATCAGCGTTATACAAAAGGGAAGATGCTTATTAAAATTGATCATCACCCAAATGAAGATCCGTACGGAGATATTACGTGGGTTGATACAACATCAAGTTCTACAAGCGAGCTCATTTATGAGTTTTATTCTTATGGAAAAGATAAAGGCTTAACAATTACGAAAGAAGCGGCTCGTCTTATTTTAGCAGGGATTGTGGGAGATACAGGGCGTTTCTTATTCCCGAACACATCAGCAAGAACGCTTCGCTACGTGAGTGAGCTTGTGGCAATGGGCATTGATTTTCCAGCGTTATATAACGAGATGTATAAAACGCAAGAAAAAATTGCTCGTTTAAATGGATACATTTTGCAAAACTTTACGATGACAGAAGAAGGGGCAGCGTATATTAAGCTGACAAAAGAAGTGCTAGAAGAATTTCATGTACTTCCTTCAGAGGCATCTGGTGTTGTGGGAGCGCTTGGTAATATCGATGGATTAAAAGCTTGGGTTCTATTTTTAGAGGAGGACGATGTAATCCGTGTTCGCCTTCGTTCTAAAGGACCTGTTATTAATAAATTAGCGATGCAATATAACGGCGGAGGGCATCCGATGGCTTCTGGCGCGAAAGCTTCTTCTTGGGAAGAAGCCGATCGACTTTTTGCAGACTTGCGTGAGATTTGTAAGTAAATATATTTGTATCAAAAATAAGAAAAGTAGAGCCGAGAAGCTCTACTTTTTTTGCTGTATATCGATGCTAATTTCGAGTACGGTATCAAAAGAAATTGTGTCAACTTTAAAGCGATACGTTCGGTCATAATGCTTGTATGTTTTATTCTCAATTACTTTTTTTAGTAGCTCTTTATTTTTGGCAATGCTTTGTATGTTTTTCGTTAAGAGGTGCTGAAGGTCATTATGAATCGAAGTTGTAATGTTTTCGAGAGTAAGATTGTCTAAATCATATTTGTCCCGGTTTTCAATTTTAATTTTAATTTCTTGAATTGTTAAGAGCTGTTTATTTTCTTCATTCAATTTGTCGTGGTCTTCAAGAAGAACGCGGAGCTTTTCTTCTTGTTTCTTAATGATTTGTTCTTGTTCTGCTATTGTACTAGCTTGTTCTTGTTGGAAAACACCGTATATGTACAAAAAAATAAACCAACTCAAAACCCCTCCGACAGCAGCTCCCGCTAAAAATAAATACCATCGTTTAGCTGTAGAAGTACTTGGTACTCTCATACATGATCCTGCGTAAGCCATTTAATAATAATAAGACCGGTTTGCATGCCGCCTGTTGCGAAAAAAATGAGCAAAATTTGTTTCACAATATCTTTCATATCTCCTTCAAAAAAACTTCTTTCAAAGCTATAAAAGGTATCGAAAGTTCCGCCGATTGCCGCAACAAGCGCCCAAATTCTTAAATTTTGTGCGAATTGATTAATATAGGTGAGGGCTGGTTTCCCGATAAGAAAAGCACCAATACCACCAATTAATGAGCCGCCAAGCATAACTCCAAAGGCAATAAAGTAACTCATAATAAGAAGAGAGAAAAAAGTATGTTCTCTTACATCCATCGTCATTCCCCTTTCTTCTTCATATATATGGACAAAGTATAAGAAGTATGTTTTGATTTCCGCTTTCCTCATCACCTATAATGAAAGTAGTCAAATAGGTAAAGAGAGGGTACAACAGTGAAGTTTGTGCATTTACAATGTCAAACCGTTTATAGTTTGTTACAAAGTGCTTGTAAAATTGATGAACTTATAATTCGTGCGAAAGAGCTTGGATTTTCATCTCTCGCAATTACAGATGAAAATGTGATGTACGGAGTAATTCCGTTTTATAAAGCATGTAAGAAAAATGGCATACAGCCTATTATCGGATTAACGGCCTCTGTTTTTAGTGAGGAAGAAGAGAAGGCCTATCCGCTCGTATTACTTGCTGAAAATGAAACAGGTTATCAAAACTTATTGAAAATTTCTAGCGCTATCATGACCAAGTCAAAAGACGGAATCCCGAAAAAGTGGCTTGCTCACTATGCAAAAGGGTTGATTGCGATTACTCCGGGGAAAGACGGGGAAATTGAACAACTGTTATTACAAGGAAAAGACGAGGTTGCTGAAGAAGTAGCTCGGATGTACCAAAATATGTTTGGCAGCTTCTATATGAGTTTGCAGCACCATGCGATTCAGGATGAATTGTTTTTACAAGAAAAGGTACCGGGATTTTCCAGTAAGATGAGTATCCCAGTCGTTGCAACAAATGATATTCGTTATGTGAATCAAAGTGATGCACTTGTGCATGAGTGTTTATTATCTGTTCAGAGCGGAACGAAAATGACAGATCCAGATAGGCCAAGGCTCAAAACAGATCAGTATTATTTAAAATCATCAGCTGAAATGGCAGCTTTATTTTCTCACGCAGAAGAAGCGCTTCAGAATACAGTTCGTATCGCTGATGGTTGCCACGTAGAAATCCCATTCCATGTCAATCAATTACCGCAGTTTCCTGTACCATCTAATGAGACGAGTGATGCTTATTTACGCCGTATTTGCGAAGATGGATTGCGGAAACGATATGGTGTACCGAAAGAGGTGCATGTTAAACGTTTGAATCATGAACTTGAAGTTATCTCTCGTATGGGTTTTAGTGATTATTTCCTCATTGTGTGGGACTTTATGAAATATGCACACGAACATGGCATTTTAACAGGTCCAGGGCGTGGTTCAGCAGCGGGTTCACTTGTCTCTTATGTACTGGAAATTACAGACATTGATCCAATTGCATACAATTTATTATTTGAGCGATTTTTAAACCCTGAACGCGTTACGCTTCCAGATATTGATATTGATTTTCCAGATATAAGACGTGATGAGATGATTCGTTATGTAAAAGATAAATATGGTCAGCTCCGGGTTGCTCAAATTGTTACGTTTGGAACGCTTGCTGCAAAAGCAGCGATTCGGGATATTGCCCGCGTAATGGGGCTGCCGCCAAGAGATATGGATCTATTTTCAAAACTTATTCCATCCAAGCTTGGGATTACATTAAAAGAAGCGTATGAGGAGTCGCAATCCCTTCGTGAATTTGTACAAGGGAATCTCTTACATGAGCGTGTTTTTGAAATTGCAAAGCGTGTAGAAGGCTTGCCGCGTCATACGTCTATTCATGCAGCTGGAGTCATTATGAGCCAAGAACCGCTAACAGGAAGTGTTGCGATTCAAGAAGGGCATAACGACGTGTATGTTACGCAATATCCAGCAGATGTATTAGAAGAACTCGGTTTATTGAAAATGGACTTTTTAGGATTACGTAATTTAACGCTACTTGAGAACATCCTTAATTTTATTATGACGACAACTGGAAAACAAATTGATATAAGAAATGTATCTCTTCAAAATGAAAAGACATTTCAATTACTAGGGAGAGGGGATACAACAGGCGTATTTCAGCTCGAATCTGGGGGCATGCGGAATGTCCTTCGCGGGTTAAGGCCAAATGAATTTGAAGATATAGTTGCTGTTAACTCTCTGTATCGTCCAGGACCGATGGAGCAAATTCCAACATTTATTGAATCGAAACATGGAAAGCGTCAAATTCAGTATTTGCACCCTGATTTGAAACCGATTTTAGAGAGCACATATGGTGTAATTGTTTATCAGGAGCAAATTATGCAAATTGCTTCAAAATTGGCCGGATTTTCACTTGGAGAAGCTGATTTGCTTCGCCGCGCAGTAAGTAAAAAAAATCGGGATATTTTAGATCAGGAACGAAAACATTTTGTCCAAGGGTGTTTACAAAATGGATATAATGAAACATCTGCAGAGCAAATTTACGATTTAATTGTTAGATTTGCAAATTACGGTTTTAACCGAAGTCATGCAGTAGCATACAGTATGATCGGATATCAACTAGCTTATTTAAAGGCAAATTACCCGCTAGAGTTTATGACAGCACTATTATCAAGTGCAATCGGGAACGAAGATAAGATTGTGCAATATATACGCGAAACAAAGCGCAAAGGTTTTCGTGTTTTACCGCCGTCTCTTCATAGAAGCAGCTACAATTTCCGGATAGAAGGAAATGCAATTCGCTATAGTCTACTTTCGATTCGAAATATTGGGATGGCTACAGTGAACGCCTTGATTGAGGAAAGGGAGAGAGGCCCATTCCAAGATTTATTTGAGTTTTGTCTACGCATGCCGGCAAAATTTGTTACAGAGCGCAATTTAGAGGCGCTTGTTTGGGCGGGTTGTTTTGACGATTTCGAAGTTTCACGGACAACCTTGTTTAATAGTATTAAGGGTGCTTTGGAGTACGCAAACCTTGCGCGTGAATTAGGGGAAGAAAGTGTACCGAAATCAGTATATGTACAAGGAGAAGAACTATCTTTTATCGAACAATTGAATAAAGAAAAAGAAGCGCTCGGTTTTTATTTGTCGAGTTATCCAACCGCGCAGTATGCAACTCTTGTGAAAGAGCTGGAAATTCCGTCACTGGCACAAGCAATGAGACAGAAACGGAAAGTACAAAGGGCAATCGTATATATAACAAGTGTGAAAGTCATTCGGACGAAAAAATTGCAAAAAATGGCGTTTGTAACATTTTGCGATCAAAATGATGAAATGGAAGCGGTTGTATTTCCAGAGACGTATATCCATTTTTCGGAAAGGTTACAAGAAGGTGAAATTGTTTTAGTTGAAGGGACAATTGAGCAGCGAAACCATAAATTACAATGGATTGTGAATGGCCTTTATCCATTGGAGCAAATGGATGTATACGATGAAATGAAAGAAGCATCCATCTATGTTAAACTACCGTCACAGTATGACAAGAAGTTGTTAAATCAGGTTACAAAAATATTGTTTAACTATTCAGGTTTTGCGAAAGTACTAATTTATTATGAAAAGGAACATAAGATGGTACAATTATCTCGTAGTTTGTCAATTCATCCAAGTAAAGAATGTTTAAGAGCACTTCGTGAAATTGTCGGTGACGAAAATATCGTAGTGAAAATATAATGGACAATTTCCCTATATTTCGATTATTATAGTAGTAGTGTTCGTGGTCAGACCACTTGGAGACAATGATATCAGCAAGAATAATTTGAGGAGAGTGGATAGTTTGTCAACACTTCGTGAAGAAGCACTTCACATGCATAAAGTGCACCAAGGAAAATTAGAAACTGTATCAAAGGTAAAAGTAGAAAATGCGAAAGATTTAAGTCTTGCGTATTCTCCAGGGGTTGCAGAACCTTGTAAAGAAATTTATGACGATAAAAGTAAGGTATATGAATATACAATGAAGGGAAACATGGTAGCAGTTGTGACGGACGGAACAGCTGTACTTGGTCTTGGTAACATCGGACCAGAAGCATCTCTTCCGGTAATGGAAGGTAAGGCGGTATTGTTTAAGAGCTTTGCCGGCGTAGATGCATTCCCAATTGCCTTAAATACAAACGATGTAGATAAAATTATTGAAACTGTAAAATTAATGGAGCCAACATTTGGCGGTGTAAACTTAGAAGATATCGCAGCACCAAACTGCTTTATCATTGAAGAACGTTTGAAAAAAGAAACAAATATTCCGGTATTCCATGATGATCAACATGGAACAGCTATTGTAACAGTAGCGGGTCTTGTAAACGCGCTTAAGCTAGTTGGAAAGAAAATGTCTAATATTAAAGTTGTAGCGAATGGTGCAGGTGCAGCGGGTATTGCAATCATTAAACTTTTATATCGCTATGGTGTACGCGACATAATTATGTGTGACCGAAAAGGCGCAATTTATGAAGGTCGCCCTGTTGGTATGAATCCGGTGAAAGACGAAGTTGCAAAATATACAAATAAGAACCGTATAGAAGGTTCTTTAGCAGAGGTTATACAAGGTGCGGATGTATTCATTGGTGTATCTGCAGCAGGTGCATTAACTGAGGAAATGGTTCGTACAATGAATGACGATGCAATTATTTTTGCAATGGCAAATCCAGTCCCAGAAATCATGCCGGAACTGGCAAAAGCAGCAGGCGCAGCTGTTGTTGGTACTGGCCGTTCTGACTTCCCGAACCAAGTAAATAATGTACTAGCGTTCCCTGGTATTTTCCGTGGTGCACTTGATGTACATGCAACACAAATTAATGAAGAAATGAAGATGGCAGCTGTAGAGGCCATTGCAGAGCTTGTATCGGCTGATGAGTTAAATGCGGATTATATCATTCCAGCACCGTTTGACGCGCGTGTGGCGCCTCAGGTGGCAGCTTACGTAGCAAAAGCCGCGATGGAGACAGGAGTAGCTCGCCGTCAAGTAGATCCAAATGAAATCGCTGAGAAAACAAAACAATTAGCGTTGATTGGTAAAGAATAAGCGAGGAATTTCCATTGACACCATCAAATACAAAAGTGTATCTCGAAATTGTAAAGAAAATCCGTTCTATTATGGAAGAGGATGGCTTAGTAGCAGGGGATCGTTTGCCGTCTGAACGTGAGTTAAGTGCGCGTTTAAACGTCGGACGTTCTTCTGTACGTGAAGCATTGCGAGCTTTAGAACTTGTAGGGTTAATTGAGACAAGACGCGGTGAAGGGACGTTTATTCGAAACTTTTATGACAACGGACTTGTTCAATTAATCGCACCGTTTCTGCTTCAAGATGAGAAGACAATTCGTGATTTATTACAAACGAAACGATTGCTTGAAAAAGATATGCTTCGAATCGTATGTGATTTGCCGCAAGAAACGTTCTCTAACGTGTTAGGTAAATTAAATCGAGTGCTTGAGAATAACGAAAGTTCAATTCGAGTCCTTCATCAAACGTTTTTTAAAACACTTATTGAACAAGTAGATAATTATTTGTTATATCGCATTTGGATGATTGTAAATGATTATGTTGCAACTCTTTCTTGTGAAATCCCGCTAGATTCTATAGCGCTTTATAAAAAACTTCATGAAGCGCTATATGCGAAAAAAGAAAAAGAGTCACTAAAAATTTATGATGAATTAGTAGAAAATATACAGTTTCATTCGTAGTGTATAAAATTTGTCGAAATGACCATGACACGTTATGACAAACAATTTATCGCATAGCCGTTAAAGTTAAACGTAAAGAGAGAGGTTATTAGACAGATTGGAAGATAAGGCTAACATCAAACTTTGGTGTTAGCCCCGTTTTCTTCCTACGCTAACCTTAGCTCTCAACAAAGGGGGTCAAAATGTGCTAAGAGATTTATTCGTGAAAAAGAAAAAGTACGCTGCAATTCCTTCAGAACAAGTACGAAAAGATGTGCCGGACGGTGTTATGACAAAATGTCCGAAATGTAAAAAAATCATGTATACAAAAGAGCTTCTTAAAAATTTGAAAGTATGTGTGAACTGTGGGTATCATCACCCGATGAACGCATGGGAGCGCCTTGATAGTATATTGGACGAAGGTTCATTTCGTGAGTACGACAAAGAAATGGTTTCTTTAAATCCACTTCAGTTTCCAGACTATGAAGAGAAACTAGAGAGTGATCGCAAGAAGACAGAATTAAATGAAGCAGTTGTGACAGGTGAAGGAACAATTGATGAAATGCTTGTTGTTGTGGCAGTAATGGATTCTCGTTTTCGAATGGGCAGCATGGGCTCTGTTGTAGGTGAAAAGATTGCGCGTGCAGTTGAAAGAGCATATGACTTACAAGTGCCATTTATTATCTTTACTGCATCGGGTGGTGCTCGTATGCAAGAAGGTATATTAAGTTTAATGCAAATGGCAAAAACGAGCGTAGCTTTGAAGAAGCATAGCAATGCTGGCGGGTTATTTATTTCTGTTATGACTCATCCGACAACAGGCGGTGTTTCAGCAAGTTTTGCTTCACTTGGTGACTATAATCTTGCAGAGCCAGGTGCACTTATCGGCTTCGCTGGTAGACGTGTAATTGAACAAACAGTGCGTGAAAAACTGCCAGAAGACTTTCAAACGGCAGAGTTTTTATTAGAGCATGGTCAATTGGATGCGGTTGTGCATCGTGATAATATGAAAGAGTCACTCCGTAAGATTTTAGAAGTTCATCAAGGAGGGGAAATGGCTGTATGGCAGAACTAGAATTTGAAAAACCAGTTGTTGAGCTAAGAAATAAGATTCATGAACTGAAAGACTATACGAAACACAGCCAGATGGATTTCAGCGAGGAAATTCGTATTTTGGAAGCGAAGCTGGAAAATTTAGAGGAAGAAATATACGGCAATATGAAAGTGTGGGATCGCGTTCAAATTGCTCGTCATGCAGAGAGACCGACGACGCTCGATTATATTGAGCACTTATTTACTGATTTTTTTGAATGTCACGGAGATCGTCTATTTGGCGATGATGCAGCGATCGTCGGCGGCATTGCGAAGTATGATGGAATGCCTGTAACTGTAATTGGGCACCAGCGCGGGAAAGATACGAAAGAAAATATTCGTCGTAATTTTGGAATGCCTCATCCAGAAGGATATCGTAAGGCACTGCGCTTAATGAAACAAGCAGAGAAATTTAATCGTCCAATTATCTGTTTCATTGATACGAAAGGTGCTTATCCTGGTAAAGCAGCTGAAGAACGTGGTCAAAGTGAAGCCATTGCTCGTAATTTATTTGAAATGGCAGGGCTTACTGTACCTGTTATTTGTATTGTTATTGGTGAAGGTGGCAGCGGTGGTGCGCTTGGTCTTGGAGTAGGAGATTACATTCATATGCTAGAAAATTCCACCTATTCTGTTATTACACCAGAGGGTGCAGCAGCAATCCTTTGGAAAGATGCAGGAAAGGCAAGGGAAGCTGCAGAAGCGATGAAAATTACGGCAGCGGATTTGAAAGAATTAGGTGTAATTGATGAAATTATTCCAGAAGCGCGCGGTGGTGCACATCGTAATATTTTAAAGCAATCAGAAAATATTGATTTGATGCTTAAAAAAACATTCCAACAATTAAACGGTATTTCGAAAGAGGAATTAATCGAAAAACGTTATGAAAAATATATGAAAATTGGACAAGTTTCGTTTTCAAACGCTTCCATTTGGATAAAATAATAAAAGCGTGCGTTCCACTTCGCGAATGCACGTTTTTATTGTGAAAAGACACATCTTCTCCATTGTATTTTTATATTTCTTCATGTTATTTTATTATAAGATAAATAATCTTTATGAGGTGAGTACAAATGAAACGTATTGGTGTATTAACAAGTGGTGGAGATTCACCTGGTATGAATGCTGCCATTCGTGCAGTTGTTCGTAAAGCGATTTTCCATGATATTGAAGTATACGGTATCTACCATGGATACGCTGGATTAATTTCTGGTCACATTGAAAAATTAGAACTTGGTTCTGTTGGCGATATTATCCACCGCGGTGGTACAAAATTATATACAGCAAGATGTCCTGAGTTTAAAGACCCAGAAGTACGACTAAAAGGAATCGAGCAGTTAAATAAATTTGGTATCGAAGGACTTGTTGTTATTGGTGGCGATGGTTCTTACCAAGGCGCTAAGAAATTAACAGAGCAAGGATTCCCATGTGTGGGTGTACCAGGTACAATCGATAATGATATTCCTGGAACAGACTTCACAATTGGTTTCGATACAGCGTTAAACACTGTTATTGATGCAATTGATAAAATTCGTGATACAGCTACATCTCATGAACGTACATATGTTATTGAAGTAATGGGGCGCCACGCTGGAGATATCGCATTATGGGCTGGTTTAGCTGATGGTGCAGAAACAATCTTAATTCCAGAAGAAGAGTATGACATGGATGACGTTATTGCTCGTTTAAAACGCGGTAGTGAGCGTGGTAAGAAACATAGTATTATTGTTGTGGCTGAAGGTGTTGGAAGTGCGATTGACATCGGTAAGCAAATCGAGGAAGCAACAAGTTTTGATACTCGCGTAACTGTATTAGGTCACGTACAACGTGGTGGATCACCAAGTGCACAAGACCGTGTATTGGCAAGCCGTCTTGGTGCAAGAGCGGTTGAACTGTTAATCGAAGGCAGAGGTGGACGCTGCGTTGGTATCCAAAACAACAAACTAGTTGATCATGACATTATTGAAGCGTTAGCTCAAAAACATACGATTGATAAAGATATGTATCAATTATCTAAAGAATTATCCATCTAATCGGCGTAATGTCGGATATTTGGGAACGGTTTCATAACTTTCGGAGGTGCAATATGCGTAAAACAAAAATTGTATGTACTATAGGTCCTGCAAGTGAAAGCATTGAAAAATTAGAGCAATTAATCGAAGCGGGTATGAACGTTGCGCGTTTAAACTTCTCTCATGGTAGCCATGAAGAGCACGGAGCGCGTATTAAAAGTATTCGTGAAGCTTCAAAGAGAACTGGTAAAACAGTTGCAATCTTACTTGATACAAAAGGTCCAGAAATCCGTACACATGACTTCGTAGACGGACAAGCCGAATTAGTAACAGGTGCAGAAGTAATTATTTCTACAGAACTAGTATTAGGAACTGCAGAGAAGTTCTCTGTAACATATGCTGGTCTTTATGACGATGTAGAAACTGGTTCTCGTATTCTGATCGATGACGGTCTAATTGAGTTAGAAGTAATCGAGAAAGTAGACGGAAATATCCGCACGAAAGTATTAAACAGCGGAACTGTAAAAAATAAAAAAGGTGTAAACGTACCAAACGTAAGTATTAAGCTTCCTGGTATCACTGAGAAAGACGTAAAAGATATCGTCTTCGGTATCGAGCAAAAAGTTGATTTCATTGCAGCATCTTTCGTTCGTAAAGCAGCCGACGTATTAGAAATCCGTGAATTATTAGAAGCGCACAATGCATCATACATTCAAATCGTACCAAAAATTGAAAACCAAGAAGGTATCGACAACATCGATTCAATCTTAGAAGTTTCTGACGGTTTAATGGTAGCTCGTGGTGACATGGGTGTAGAAATTCCACCAGAAGAAGTACCATTAGTACAAAAACGTCTAATCAAAAAATGTAACGTATTAGGCAAACCGGTTATTACAGCAACACAAATGTTAGATTCTATGCAACGTAACCCACGTCCAACTCGTGCGGAAGCAAGTGACGTAGCAAACGCAATCTTCGATGGTACAGATGCAATCATGCTTTCTGGTGAAACTGCAGCGGGTCTATACCCATTAGAAGCAGTAACAATGATGGCAAACATCTCGACACGCGTTGAAAAATCATTACAATATGAAGATATGTTCAAAAAACGTATTAAAGAGTTCACACCAACAATTACAGACGCAATTAGTCAATCTGTTGCACATACAGCAATCGCTCTTGATGTGGCTGCAATCGTTGCGCCAACAGAAAGTGGCTACACTGCAAAAATGATTTCTAAATATCGTCCAAAATCTCCAATCGTAGCTGTAACATCTGATGAGCAAGTATGCCGTCGTCTTGCGCTTGTTTGGGGTGTACAAGCATTTATGGCTGGTAAACGCGCAGCGTCTACAGATGAAATGATAGACACAGCAATTCAAACAGCTATGGATGCAGACTTGCTTGGTCTTGGTGATACAGTTGTAATTACTGCTGGCGTTCCGGTTGCTGAAACTGGTACAACAAACTTAATGAAAATCCATGTTGTTGGTGAAGAAATCGCTAAAGGACAAGGGATTGGTCGTAAAGCAGCAAAAGGTAAAGTGGTTGTAGCGAAAACAGCTGCAGAAGCTGTAGCGAACGTAACAGAAGGTGATATCCTTGTTACAACAAGTACTGATAAGGATATGATTCCTGCAATTGAAAAAGCTGCAGCTCTAGTTGTAGAAGAAGGTGGCCTAACAAGCCATGCAGCTGTTGTAGGTGTATCAATCGGTATCCCAGTTATCGTTGGTATTGAAGGTGTAACAAGAACTTTAATCACTGGCCAAGAAGTAACAGTTGATGCCGCGCGCGGAATTGTTTATAATGGACATGCGGAAGTGCTATAAGAAGTAATATGGAGAGAAGGGTGGGAATCCTTCTCTTTTTTTTACAATTAAAATACAAAAATCATTCTGAGAAAAGTCAAACGACTATATATACATCAATTAAAAACCGACATAAA
>NZ_JBALQK010000043.1:0-7792 GCF_036965845.1 Bacillus sp. JJ1127
TCAATTCAACTTCACACGAACTTCATATATAAAATAGAATATAATAATAATCTGTTTTATGGATTGGGTTATATGTCTAATCTAAAAAAATAAAGGTGAGAACTACGTAAAAAGTAAAAATATTAGCTTAAAATTTAGACTGAAAAGGCCCCATCAGTAAAGAGAAAGACTTTCTCAATATGAAAATTAGGTTGTTTAGAAGATAATTTGAGAAAAAATTGTGTAAGGGTGTTACTTCACATCGTAGCGACATTTTAAAATTTCATGTAAAATAATAGTAAAAATATGTAAGGGGAGGGAAGGAAGTGGATGTTTTCTTGAGTATTGCTGAGGAAAGAATTCGTCAAGCAGTTCATAATGGTGATCTTGATGATCTACCTGGTAAAGGAAGACCACTGCAATTAGAAGACCTTTCAATGGTACCTCCAGATCTTAGAATGAGCTATAAGATTTTGAAAAATGCTCGAATGATTCCAGCAGAGATGGAACTACAAAAGGATATATTGAAAATAGAGGATTTAATTGCGTGTTGTTATGATGAAACAGAGAGAACAAGATTGCAAGAAGAGTTAACTGCAAAAACGCTGCGATTTCAACAGTTAATGGAAAAGAGAAAAATAAAAGGAAATTCGGCATTTCGTATGTACCAAAATCAAGTGTTTCGTAAATTACGTTAAGAGGGATAATATGAGAGATTTTCAAACGATAGAAGAATTAGTAGCATATATTGAAGAAAAAGACTTAGCACTTTTATTCATCAAAACTGAAAACTGTGGTGTTTGTGATGTGATGTTAGAGAAAGTAAGTCGCTTATTAGAACACTATCAAGGTGTAGAAAACATTGTAATCTCACTACAGGATATGAGAGAAATTTCAGGGAAGTATTTAGTGTTTACAGGTCCAACAGTTTTATTATTTCATGAGGGTAAAGAGATACTTCGTGAGTCACGATTTATTTCTTTAGAGAAGATAGAGCGAGTACTACGATTAGTTGAAAAATAAAGGGGGCCTTTTATATGGGATTTGCAATAGCGGCACTATTATTTTTAGTTTTAATTGGAATGATTGCAAAATCAATTCGGGCAAGCAGAAAGAAAGTGAACCTTTATAAAACAGGTAGTGGAGATAGTACAACAACTACAACTACAACTACTTCTACACCAATTTTCTTTGCAGGATCAGATAGTGATAGTTCAAATGATTGCGGAAGTTTCTCTGGGGGAGATAGCGGTTTTTCAGGCGGTGATGGTGGTAGCTGTGGCGGCGGTGGAGATTAATGAAAAATGCGCTCTTTATGGGCGTATTCCTTTTTAAACAAACGTTTGATTAGTTGGCCTAAACCTGTATAGAATCAGCTAAACAAACGTTTGTTTAAGAGTGATATATTGATAAATCAGGAATATATGATGTTATAAGGGGAATGAACATGGAGAAAAAGCCAGAAGTTAAAAATAAAGGAAAAGTAGCATTATTTTTATTAGTGGCAGGTGGTGTATTTATTATTAAATTGGGCTTTAAGATTGGAGCTATCCATATGATTAAAACGTGGTTTGAAAATATATTTTCTTAAATCAGGAATATAGCCTCTTGTAATGGAGGTTTTATATTTGTTATTATTGGACTGAACGGTCGGTTTTATGAGGTGTAAATATGAGAAAAAGTGCAGAAGAGATAAAAAAAGAAATAGCCTATCAAGCGGAAGAATTGTTTTCACGAAAAGGATATGCCGCAACATCTATGGAAGATATTTGTGAAATTACAGAGCGTAGTAAAGGTAGTATTTATTATCACTTTAAAAGTAAAGAAGAATTATTTTTATTTGTAGTAAAACAACATACGTATGATTGGCTTGAAAAATGGAATGTGAAGGAAAAGCAGTATCGTACGAGTACTGAAAAATTATATGGTCTTGCTGAATATCATGTAGAAGACACGCAACATCCTATTTTTAGTGCAGTAGAAGAATTTTCTACAAGCCAAGTGGTGAGCAAAGAGATTCTAGATGAAATGCTAGTTTTAGCAAGAGCGTCATATGCTGTCTTTGAAAAATTAATTGAAGAAGGCATAAAATCCGGAGAATTCCGTCAAGATGATATTCGTGATCTTATGTATATTGTAAATGGTTTATTATCTGGACTTGGCGTACTTTACTATGAGCTAGATTCTACAGAGATGAAGCGAATTTACAAAAAGGCAATCGATGTATTACTACAAGGAATGGCGGCTGAATCTTAAATCAGCAGCTTTTTTCTTACACTGAATTAGACTGAACGGTCGGTTTTGAAAAAGGGGGCAGTTACCGCTCCTTTTTTGTCTGGAAATTTTTTGACAACTATATGTACCGAATATATACTGATGTTGTAAAACCGATTTTACAGGTTAGGAGAAATAGCGTGAAAAATCAAATCTACGAATTGCGCACTGAAAATAATATTTCACAAGGTGCATTAGCTGATAAGTGTAAAGTATCAAGACAGACGATAAATGCAATTGAAAATAATAAATATGATCCAAGTTTAGCACTAGCATTTCGTTTGGCTGAAGTGCTAGGGACAACTGTTGATAAATTATTTTTATATAAGCAATAAGGAAAGACAATTTTTAGGAAAGTAAAATGAGTTTATTGTTTCTGCTTGTAGTAGGGGTAAGTGCTATGGCATTTGCACTTTATTATTGCTTAACAGAGCTTCGGGGTAAGTGGTATAGATAGAAGATCCATAAAAAAATGTCCCTGTCATATAGAAAGGGACATTTTTGTTATAGTGTTTCTGATTTTGGAGCAGGGGGTGTAACAGAAGGAGCATTTTCGGGTACTCGTGTTAGTACAAATCCACCGATAACAAATAGGACGATAACACTTAGTACACCAGCGTTTGTTTTTCCTGTTAATTGAGTTGTTACACCGACCAATACAGGTCCCATAATAGCTGCGAATTTACCAAAAATATTATAAAATCCGAAGAATTCATTTGCGGATTCTTTCGGAACTAATTTAGCGAAATAAGAGCGGCTGAGTGCTTGAATCCCGCCCTGAGAAGTTGCAACAAGCATTGCCAGAATCCAAAAATCTAGTGTTGTTTTTAAGAAATAAGCATATGTGCAAATAATGATATAAATAATAATACCGACATATAACATCTTTTTACCTGTGAATGTTTCAGAGAGTTTTCCATATAACAAAGCGAATGGACAAGCGACAATTTGTGTTACAAACAAAATGATAAGTAAGCTTGTTGCACTAATCCCGAGATCTGTTCCATAAGCAGTGGACATGGTAATAATTGTATCAACCCCGTCGATATAGAAAAAGTAAGCGAGTAAGAATAAAAATACAGTTCTATATTGCTTAATATTTTTAAAAGTAATAGCTAAACGTTTAAAACTCATTGTAATTGGTCTTGGATGCCGTTCAATATAGTGCGTTTGTTCTACATTTTTAAGCATTGGAATTGTAAATAATCCCCACCAAAGTGCTGTAATTGCAAAGGAAATTTGACTAGCGATGCCGACTGATAATGGAATAGCTCCCTTTTGTGCAAGGATAATAAGAGCGATACAAGCGATAAAAGGAATTGTGCTTCCAATATAACCGAGTGCAAAACCGCGTGTTGAAATTCGATCCATTCTCTCTGCTGATGTTACATCTACTAAGAACGCATCATAAAAAATATTCGCCCCAGCAAATCCAACTAAAGCGAGCATATAGCATCCTAGGAGTAAGTGCCATTGTGATGTAGGAACAACTGCTAACATGCTTGTAAATATAATGCCGAGTCCAAAAAAGAATGTGAAAAAGCGTTTTTTAAACCCTTTATAATCAGCAACTGTACCAAGAATAGGAGCAAGAATGGAAATTAAAAGCGTAGAGAAAGAATTCGCATATCCCCAAAAAGCCGTTGAAGTTGCACCTGATAAACCTGCATTTTTTGCTGCAGCTTTGAAATAAATCGGAAATATTGCAGTTGTAATGACGAGCGAGTATACCGAGTTTGCCCAATCATACAATATCCAGCTCTTTTCTTGCCTGGACATTTTTTTCATAAAATGTTCCTCCTTAAAAATGTTCTAATATTAGTGTACAAAAATAAAAATTTAAAAAAGAGAAACAGAGATAAGTTTTACATAACTTTTACATATACACATTTCTTTACAATTGAAGTAAATCCTCTATCACAGTTCCGTCTGTCTCACCAAGGTGTAATCCAAGTAATCTGGCAATGGTAGGGCCTTCGTCGATCAATCTCATATATGGAATGGTTGCACCTTGACGAATTCCTTTTCCAGAGGCGATAAAGATTGTTTCATAGTTTGGTTTTGTCGGAGAATATCCATGTGTACCAAATGTATACTTTTTATTGGAAGTTACATCTTTTTCTGTAATTTCTTTTATAAAATCTCCCGTATAATTTTCAATGAAGTAATAGCCCTCTCTTGCTTCTAACATGAAAAGGCAATTTCCATCAGCACCGCGCTCTTTTGCATCTTCATCATGGAGAACAAATTCGATTCCATTTTGTTTATCTTGAAGAAGTTCTTCAAGAAGGTGTTGAACCGTTTGGATGGTTTGAGTATCATTTTTATCTTTCACATACACGTAGGCAGAGCCGTCACAGCTTTGACAATAGGCTTTCCAACTTGTTAGTTTTCCTTTTTTGTTTACAGAAATTAGTCCTTTTTGATGGAAAAGAACATTTAATTGAATTGCTTTATTTTCACTTAGAGCACTATGGTCACCAAGAGCAATAATTGTACTGTTTTCGTACATACCACTTTTTTGCAATGCATTGATGATTTGCCCTAGTCGTTCATCATGTCGATGAATAGCTGCTTGGGTTTCTTTAGAAGTAAATCCATGATAATGTCTTTGCGTGTCTAAATCTGTAAAGTGTACAAACATAACGTTAGGTTTTTTTGTTTGAATGGTATGTACAGCAGAGGCAAGGACAAAATCATCAAGCTCTGGCTGTGACAATCCATTTCTAATATGGCCAAAACGACGATTTAAATCTAGCTGATACAACGGGCTTCCGCTAAATAATGAAACAAGAATTTGATTTTGCCACGGTCTGTTTGGAAAGATTTCAGGTAAGTTGTAGTCGATTTTTGCCCTTCCTGTAACTGGCCATAGGAGAGCAGCAGTCGTTAAATTTGCTTTTCTTGCTTCGTCATATAATGTCGTTCCTTTAATGGAACGGCGGTACCAATGCCAATCTGGTGATTCCCGGCCAGGCTGAAGTAATGTATTATTTACAACACCATGTTTGTTAGGATAGTTACCAGTGACAATAGTGGCGTGACTTGGATATGTTACAGAAGGATAAATAGCTTCTACCTTTTTTGCAATTGCACCTTGTTCTATTAAAGAACGAAAATGAGGAAGTTCTTGTAATATAGGAAAATCTAAAGCTGATAAACAGTCAAAAGATAAAATAATTACATGATTTGTTAATGGGTTTCCCATTGTGTATACCTCCTGATTATATGTAACCTATTATTATATATTACTATTAACACCTAGTTATAAAAACTTATATTTGAAGAAAGTTTATTATTTATTTTTTGAATTTTTAAACATATAATATATATTATAGGGAAATGAATGGAAGGAGGGAATGGGATGGATGGATTTGAAGTGTTTTTTATAATTGGGGCTGTAACAATTCTCATTGTATTTGCTGTTTCATTTTTATTAAAGAAGCGATTCCCAAAGAGATCATTTGATATTATATTTGCACTCATTTTAATTCTTCTTTGTTTAGCTTTCTTTCCAGTTACAATCTTCGCTATTGGCGGATGGGATGGAATGGGTTACGGTATTGCATGTTTCTTTGTTTTAGTGGGAACACTTATCGGTATGATTACTCATCAAATCGTAAAACTCTTTCGGAAAACTTATGTATAAATGCAGTATAAAACAGAAAAAAATGAAAAGAATATATAAAAATAAGAAAAGTAGCTATTGTTTTGAAATAGAATTTATATTATGATATTCAACAAATTTATCTTGTTATAACGATGAAAAAGGATTAGTACATGTCCCACCTTTTTTGTAGAGAGAGAATCCGTTTGGCTGGAAGATTCTTAAAAAGGCGATATGGAACCTACCTTTGCGTTCTGCATATGCAGCGGGAAATTCCCGTTATCAAAAAGAGAGCATGTATAATTTATTTGTGCATGAATCAGGGTGGTAACGCCGGCAAAAGCTCGGTCCCTATTTTGGGGACACGGGCTTTTTTTATTTTCTAAAGGAGGAATAGCTATGGCAAAAGAACAGGTACAAGCCATTACAAAAATGGAAGAAGACTTTGCACAGTGGTATACCGATATTGTAAAGAAAGCTGAACTTGTGGATTATTCAAGTGTAAAAGGATGTATGATCTTACGCCCATATGGGTACGCATTATGGGAAAATATGCAGAAAGTGATGGATAAAAAATTAAAAGAGTCTGGTCATGAGAATGTGTATATGCCAATGTTTATTCCAGAGAGTTTACTTCAAAAGGAGAAGGACCACGTGGAAGGGTTTGCACCTGAGGTAGCGTGGGTTACACATGGAGGAGATGAGAAGTTAGCGGAAAGACTTTGTGTACGTCCAACATCTGAAACGTTATTTTGCGAGCATTTTTCAAAAATTGTCCAGTCTTATAACGACTTACCAAAATTATATAATCAATGGTGTTCAGTAGTCCGCTGGGAAAAAACGACGAGACCATTTCTTCGTACAACTGAATTTTTATGGCAAGAAGGTCATACAATTCATGAAACGGCAGAGGAATCTCAAAAGGAAACATTAAACATTTTGAATCTATATGCTTCTTTTTGTGAAGATTACTTAGCTATTCCAGTCATTAAAGGGCAGAAAACGGATAAAGAAAAGTTCGCAGGAGCAAAGGCAACCTATACGATTGAAAGCTTAATGCACGATGGAAAAGCGCTTCAAACAGGAACATCTCATAATTTTGGAACGAATTTCTCTGAAGCATTTGATATTAAGTTTTTAGATCGGAATGGGAAATGGCAATATGTACATCAAACATCTTGGGGTGTATCAACAAGAATGATCGGTGGATTGATTATGGTCCATAGTGATA
Organism: Bacillus sp. JJ1127; assembly: GCF_036965845.1. Taxonomy (NCBI): domain Bacteria; kingdom Bacillati; phylum Bacillota; class Bacilli; order Caryophanales; family Bacillaceae; genus Bacillus; species Bacillus sp. JJ1127. The sequence continues at coordinate 7,092 of NZ_JBALQK010000043.1, forward strand.
ATAACGGGTTAGTAATGCCGCCTAAAGTGGCACCAGTACAAGTTGTTATCGTACCAATTGCGCAGCATAAAGAAGGCGTTCTAGAAAAGGCAACGCAGTTGCAAGGTCGTATTCAAAAAGTTGCTCGTGTGAAGATAGATGCTAGTAATAAAACGCCTGGATGGAAATTTAATGAGTATGAAATGAAGGGTGTTCCAATTCGATTAGAAGTTGGTCCAAAAGATATTGAAAAGAACCAAGTAGTACTTGTGAGACGTGATACGAAGGAAAAAGAATTTGTATCCATGAATCAATTAGAAGAACGAATTACAGCGTTACTTGATGAGATTCATCATACTTTATTTAATAAAGCAAAGGCGTTTCGTGATGAACACACATATAGTGTTACGACCTTTGAAGAAATGAAGCAAGCAGCTGACGAAAAACAAGGATTTATTAAAGCAATGTGGTGTGGTGAGCTAACTTGTGAAGAAAAATTAAAAGAAGAAGCAGGTGTATCATCACGTTGTATACCATTTGAGCAAGAACAGTTAGCAGGAGAATGTGTATGTTGTGGTAAAAAAGCTGAACATATGGTGTACTGGGGCAAGGCGTACTAATGTGCTGGTGTTTAAATTTAGCTTGAGCCGTATTCTATTTGAATACATTCCTTAATTAATAAACTGGACCTTCATCTGAAACGATATAAATCCATTTTCATT
>NZ_JBALQK010000043.1:7963-41002 GCF_036965845.1 Bacillus sp. JJ1127
GAATAGATGCTCTCTCCCATCTAAAAAGAGAGGTTTTATGTCGGTTTTTTAATTGATGTATAAGAGATAAAGGTCCAGTTATATTTTATCCCGCTATTCGCGGGCAGTAATACTCCCACCTCAAAATTCGGTGAAAGCAAAGAAGTTAGGTGGGAGATAAACTGTCCGTAAAAGCCCGATTGGTTCAACTAATAATCAGTGGGGGATGAAGAAAACCCCCCACTGATTAAAGTTTCACTTTATGATAATTGTGAGATTCAACTTGCGAAAAATCGTAATCATGCCGGAATGATAGGGGTAATTTCCCACTTCTTACATCCTTATGAATAAATGGTGCGAATGTTTTCATATAATTAGAAATTTATTCTTTTTTTCAATCGACAAATAATGCTACAATAGAATAGAAGAATACAATATTTTCCCATTAGGAAAATACATTGTAGAAAGGAAGAAACTTCATGCCTATTATTTTAGAAAAAGGACAGAAGATTGATTTAACAAAGGGACAACCAGGAGTAGCAAAATTACAGGTTGGCTTAGGATGGGACCCAATGGGGCAATCAGGTGGATTTCTATCTTCGTTATTTGGAAGTAAACCGAACATTGATTGTGATGCATCCGTGATTATGCTAGAAAATGACCGTTTTGTAAATAAGAATGATCTTGTCTATTTTGGAAATAAGCTTTCTACTTGTGGAAGCATTATTCATTCAGGTGATAATTTAACAGGTGAAGGAGAAGGCGATGACGAAACAATTTTCGTAGAATTGCATAAAGTTCCAAGCCGTATTAATCGTTTAGTATTTGTTGTAAATATTTATGATTGCGTGAATCGTCGTCAAGATTTTGGGATGATTCGCAATGCGTATATTCGTATTCAAAATCCGCAAACACGTGAAGAATTAGCACGTTATAATTTATCGGAAAATTACGGAGGGAAAACAACGTTAATCGCAGGTGAGATGTATCGTCACGGAAGCGAATGGGAGTTTTCTGCAGTTGGTGAAGGAACACAAGATAAGAATTTAAGTGAGATTGTATCACGTTATCAGTAATACAATTTGAGGAGGAATCATATATGGCATCTATTTCATTAAAAAAAGGACAGAAGGTAGATTTAACAAAAACGAATCCAGGTCTTTCTAAAGTTCTTGTAGGACTTGGTTGGGACACAAATCGTTATGATGGACAACATGATTTTGATTTAGATGTTAGCATCTTCTTAGTAGGTGCGAATGGTAAAGTATCAGGACCAGAAGATTTTGTTTTCTATAATAATCCAAAGGGTGCAAATGGTTCTGTGGAACATTTAGGAGATAATCGTACAGGTGAAGGAGAAGGCGATGATGAGGCAATTAAAGTAGACTTAAAAAATGTTCCTTCACACATCGAGCGTATTTGCTTTACCATTACAATTTATGATGGTGAAGGCCGTAGCCAAAACTTTGGACAAGTATCCAACTCTTTCGTACGTATTTTAGATGAGGAAAAAAATGCAGAATTAATTCGCTACGATTTAGGAGAAGATTTCTCTATTGAAACAGCAGTAGTAGTAGGTGAATTATATCGTCATGCTGGCGATTGGAAGTTTAATGCAATTGGAAGTGGATTCCAAGGCGGATTAGGTGCTTTATGTAACAACTTCGGCTTAGATGTAGAGTAATAAATGCTAATGCCCATCAGTGAATCAGCAGTTTTATTGATGGACACATTTTTTAAGAAGAGGTGAATATAAATGGTTATTCAATTACAAAAAGGACAGAAAATTGATTTAGGTAAGACAAGCCCAGGTCTTACTAAAGCAGTAATTGGTCTTGGATGGGACATTAAGTCATATGATGGTGGATCTGACTATGATTTAGATGCCTCTGCCTTTTTATTAGATGCAAATGGAAAATGTACGAAAGAAACAGATTTCATTTTCTATAACAACTTACAATCTCCTTGCGGATCGGTTTTACATACAGGTGACAACCGTACAGGTGAAGGAGAAGGCGATGATGAACAACTTGTTGTAGACTTGAAGAAGGTTCCAGCAGATGTTCATAAAATCGCAATTACAGTTACAATTTATGATGCGGAAGGCCGCAATCAAAACTTTGGACAAGTTGCAAATGCATTTGTTCGCTTAGCAAATGAAGAGACAAATGAAGAAGTTCTACGTTTTGATTTAGGAGAAGATTTCTCCATTGAAACAGCAGTTGTCTTTTGTGAATTATACCGTCATAATGGACAATGGAAGTTTAATGCAGTAGGAAGTGGATTCCAAGGTGGATTAGGTGCGCTTGTAAGAGCGTATGGCTTGGATGCATAAGAAGGAAACGAACCTCGTTTCCTTCTTTTTGACCTTTCTATAAATCTAGCAAAGAATAGGAGATAATAGTAAGATGAGCGTTTTACAAGGAATCCTTGATACGTATGCCCAATTTTTTGATTTGGACATGTGGATTAAAGTATTACAAGATCCAGTATCTTGGGGATTAATTGGTACACTTGTTGTACTTGAAGGGTTATTATCTGCTGATAACGCACTTGTGTTAGCGGTAATGGTAAGACATCTTCCAGAAGAAAAACGTAAAAAGGCGTTATTTTATGGATTAATTGGTGCATATGCATTCCGATTTATTGCTATCGGAATCGGAATGTTCTTAATTAAATTATGGTGGGTTAAAGTACTGGGAGCGTTGTATCTTGCATGGCTTTCTATTAAATACTTCATTGATAAACGAAAAGGCGATAGTGAAGACGAGGAAGCTCATGGCATAAACCAAAACGGTCTTCTCGTTAGAATGTTTGGTGTGTTCTGGGGAACGGTTGTAATGGTTGAATTAATGGATATTGCGTTTTCTGTGGACAGTGTTCTTGCAGCCTTTGGTGTTTCCAATGAAGTTTGGATTCTACTATTAGGCGGAATGCTTGGAATCTTAATGATGCGTGGTATTGCAGGCGTATTTTTAAAATTACTAGAACGTGTTCCAGAGCTTGAAACGACAGCATATATTTTAATATTAATTATTGCAGCGAAAATGTTCTTGTCTGTATTCGGTATCGAAATGAGTCATACGGTGTTCTTTATTATTTTAGTTGTGGCATTTGGAGCAACATTTATTTTGCATTATATGCGACAAGGACAAGCCCGAGAAGAGATTGCAGCTACTAAGAAAGAAGATAAATAATTGAAATGGGTTTGCTCGTTATGCGAGCGCCCATTTTTTATAACTTAAAATAGTTTATAATAGAAAGATAAGATATTATTTCTTTAAAAAAGTAAATGTTTCTGGAGGTGAACTGTCGTGTTTTCGCGTTTTACACTTCATCCATATGCATTAAAAGAAGAAGCTGACTTAAAACAATTCGAAATGATTTTAGAAAAGCGCCCACAGTATGAATTAACAGAGAATGAGATGAAATTTAGCTATATAGCTTGTCGTATTCTTGGTGTTCCAAACGATGTAGACGAATATTTCAATGAACTATTTGATTATAGTGAAGCAAAAGGAATTCATGTACTACATGAACAAAATTTGAATAAGGTGATTGATTCTGAAAAACTTCGTCACATTCAAGAAATATTCACACTGCATCAAGAGGCACCAAATGGGCTTACTGTAAACAGACTTGTTGCACATTTATCGGGAAAACAATTGTTGCCGAAAGTAGATAATCCTGATTTACAACATTATATACATACAACATTTATCGCTGTATTGAAATTGTATGAGAAACAACATAATCAATCTTTAAAAACAGAAGGTTTTCGTCGTTTCTTAATTGACATAATTAAATTAAGCGAAAATTACGTAGCAAAATGGTTTTCTGCAATTAATTATAAGAAACAAATGCCGCGTATCGTTTGGTACGGTGATGCGAAAGAGAGTCAGATCTATTTCTTATATTTTCTTATTATGCTCGGATGTGACGTTCTCTACTATCATCCAGAAGGAAAAGATGGTTTTGAAAGCGTTGATGAAGAAGCTAAGACTTTTGTCGTTTCTCATCCAGGACGCGTTTCATTAGAGCCATTCCCTGATCGGCGTCGTGAGCGTGTTGCAACGGTAGCCTATCAAGCATCAAAGGAAATTGAACAAGTGCTTCATCATGATAATTCATTATTATACAAACCGTGGCAATTTCGTACGTACACGCCTGTAGCGCGTACGCTGAAGACAACATACGATGAACTCTTTATCATTACGAAAGAAAAAGCATTTATACGCCCGACATTCTTTGTGGAAAATAAACATATTTATATTCCATCTTTATTTGCAAAAGTATCTGGTGTTTCAAAAAATGATAAAGAATATTTCCAGCGTTTGAAGGCTGTCACATCATTCGATAACAGCTTATTACTTAATACATTTCCGTTTACAAAAGAACAAAAAGCAAACTTTCAATTTCATTATCGAGATGCATTAGACCGTGCTGGGAAACTGCATCCAGATCAAATTATGAATAGTCACTGGTGGCCGCATAAACGCTTACCTGAAGGTTTGCAGCATGGGATTGCAGAAGCTATCATTCATACGTGTGAAAGTGAACTGTGTAAACCAGTTGGAAAAGAAACAAAACAAGATGTAGCACTGTATGTTTTTGCGCAGCTTTCTCAAATTCCACCTCATATTTTAGAGTTACTTGAGAAGTTTGATTATTCGCAAGAAGTACCGAAAATTGTTATATTTAACAATGAAAAGAGTGGAGAATTAACGCGTTCTGATGCGGTCTTATTATTATTTTTAAATCAAATTGGAATTGATGTACTGCACTTCAATCCAACAGGAAGAAATGATATTGAACCGTATATTGAAGGAGCAGCATTCGATTCCCATTGGCTTGAGGAAGTGAACTTTGATCTTGAATTTCACGGTCCGTCAGCGTATAAAAATTTATCTCAAACAATAAAAGGGCTATTTCGTCCATTTTTATAAGGAAAGGGAGAATAATACATGAATAATCCAGTCGTACTAGATTCGAAAACAGAATTAAATGAGCAAACCGCACAAGATGTTCGGTTGCAGCTGAGACAAGATGCTGAAGTGCAACGCATTTATAATGGAGTGGATGTTAAAGATCAGTTAGAATTAATTGAGCTTGGAAAAGAACCATCCATGGAAATTTCTCGTTTTGCGGATCAAATTTTACATACAATGTCTTTATCTAAGATAGAGGATTCTGGTGAGTTGTTAAAGCAACTTGGCAAAATTATGGATAAATTTGATAGTAAAGACTTTGCGGAGGAGAAGAGCGGCTTTTTCTCTCGTATGTTTAAAAAAGCAGATAAAATGATTGAGCAAATCTTTAGTAAGTATCAAACAATGGGCCGTGAAATGGACAAAGTATACGTGGAAATTACGAAATATCAAGATGAGATGAAGAAATCAATTGGTACATTAGATGGCTTATATGAACAAAACTTAAAATATTATTTAGACTTAGAGAAATATGTAGTAGCAGGGGAAATGCTATTGGAGCGCTTGAACACAGAATTAGTTCCAATGTATGAAGAACGCGTACGTAATAACGATCAATTAGCGGGTATTGAGTTAGAGTCCCTTAAAAACTCTGTTGAAATTTTAGAGCAACGCATTGATGATCTAGAAAAAGCGCGTATGGTGGCACTATTAACAGCACCGCAAATCCGCATGATTCAACGCGGTAATAACAAATTAATTGGTAAAATTAATACAGCGTTTATTACAACGATTCCTATTTTTAAAAATGGAATTATTCAAGCTGTAAATGCGAAGCGTCAAAAGCTTGTTGCAGATTCAATGGCTGAACTTGATCGTCGTACGAATGAACTGCTTAAGAAAAATGCCCAAAATATTGCAACGCAAAGTGTAGAAGTAGCGAGATTATCTGGTTCTTCTAGTATTAAGATGGAGACACTTGAAGAAACATGGAATATTATTTCAAGGGGTATGCAAGAAACGCAGCAAATTGAAGAGCAAAACAAACGTGAACGTGAAGAAAGCCGTAAGCGTATGGCAGAATTAACAGAGAATATTAAAAAAGAATTGCAAGGATAATATGAAAAGGCAATGAGAAAACTCACTCATTGCCTTTTAATGTTTCTTAAATAGTTTTATGACTTCATTTACAATAAGTGGAATGATGCTTAATAATAGAACGAACCCCCAATCTTTTATTGTTAAAGCATGTACTCCAAATATATTTGCAAGCGGTGCTATAGAGATAATACACACCTGCATAAGAACGCCGATAAGAAGAGAAAAAACTAAGTATTTATTTGTAAATACCCCAATTGAAAAAATTGATTTCGTACTTGATCGTAAGTTAAACGAATGAACGAGCTGTGAAAAACTAAGTACGACAAATGCCATTGTTTGAGCATGTAATAAAGCATCCTCATCAATTTGAGATGGGAAGAGCGGAAAGAGATTTGTATCTCCGGTATAGAGCTTTGCCCCAACAATAAAAGCAATTAAAGTAATGAGTCCAATGACAATTCCGTTTAGAATCAGAAAAGGAACACTACCACTGAATAAACTCTCTTTTGCATGACGCGGTTTGTCTTTCATAACGTCTGGGTCTTCTGGATCAACACCAAGTGACAATGCTGGGAGCGTATCTGTGATTAAATTTACCCATAAAATATGAATAGGGCGTAGTGGTGTAGCCCAGCCGAGTAAAATAGCTAAAAATAGTGTAATAATTTCTCCAAAGTTACAGGACAGTAGGAAAAGGATTGCCTTTTTAATGTTACGATAAATGTTTCTTCCTTCCTCAACCGCTTTGACAATAGACGAGAAGTTATCGTCTGTTAAAACCATATCAGCTGCACCTTTAGCTACATCTGTTCCCGTAATTCCCATTGCGACTCCAATGTCCGCTTGTTTTAAAGATGGGGCATCATTTACACCATCTCCAGTCATCGAGACGATATTTCCTTTTGCACGCAATGCTTTGACAATTTTCACCTTGTGTTCTGGGGAAACACGAGCAAAGACATTTAAATGATTGATTTCATTTTCTAGTTTTTCATCTGAAATATGGTCCAAATCTATACCAATCATGACTTCAGATTCTTTCTCAGCAATGCCAAGTTCCCTAGCGATAGCGAATGCAGTATCTTTATGGTCTCCTGTAATCATGACGGTGCGAATACCAGCCTTTTTACACGCTGTAATAGATGCTTTTAGCTCTGTTCGCGGTGGGTCAATCATACCGACAAGTCCAATGAATGTAAGGTTCTCTTCTACGTGATCGATACGAATATTTTGTGTGTCATATTGTTTGAAAGCAAATGAAAGCACTCGTAAAGCGTCCTGTGACATTGATTGAGCAGCGTCTAATATTTGTTTTTTATCTAATTCTGTTAAAACCTCAGTTGTACCATTTATAAAGATATGAGTACAACGAGGCAAGAGCTTATCAATTGCGCCTTTGGTCATGCTATAGTAGCCTTGATTGTATGTATGTAATGTTGACATCATTTTTCGATCCGAATCAAATGGCAATTCATTTAGTCGTTTATGTTTATCTTCTAAAGCATCTTTTTGAATATTGAAGGCGCCTCCAGCGATAAGGAGTGCAATTTCTGTTGGATCACCAGTTTGTGATTCAGCACTGTAGGATGCATCATTACATAAAATCATATTTTCTAATAGTAAGCGCTGGGCATCATTATTTATATTTAAATTATCTAATTTATCGTATATACGATCGCTGTAGAAATGAGTAACTGTCATTTTATTTTGGGTTAAAGTACCTGTTTTATCTGAACAAATAATTGTGACAGAACCGAGAGCTTCGACAGCTGGGAGTTTCCGAATGATAACATTTTGTTTAATCATACGCTGCACGCCAATGGCGAGAACAATGGAAACAATAGCTGGTAATCCTTCGGGGATTGCTGCAACGGCTAAGCTGATAGCAGTCATGAACATTTCTAATGTGTCTCGACCTTGGAAAAATCCAATGAGGAACATAATGATACAAATGGTTACAGCTACAAACCCTAAATATTTTCCCACTTGTGCTAAGCTTTTTTGAAGCGGGGTTGTATCATCGTCAGCTTCATGTAAAAGAGTAGCGATTTTCCCAATTTGTGATTTCATCCCTGTCTCAACAGCGACTCCGACCCCACGGCCATATGTTACAAGTGTCGACATAAAGGCCATATTTTTTTGATCACCGAGTGGTACTTGTTCATTATTTTGCATGGATGAATGGTAAAGTGCATCCTTATCCACAGGAACGGACTCACCTGTTAAAGCCGACTCTTCAATTTTTAAATTTGCTGTTTCGATAAGTCGCAAGTCACATGGGATATAACGGCCGGCATCAAGTATAATAATATCACCTGGGACGACGTGTTCTGATGGAATTTCTTTTAGTTCACCATCACGTTTTACAATTGCTTTTGGTGTTGCCATCTTTTTTAATGCTTCTAGCGCTTGTTCTGCTTTTGATTCTTGAATCACACCAATTACAGCATTTAAAATAACGACAAGAGCGATAATGCTCGCATCGGCCCATTCACCTACAAAGGCAGAAATAAGAGCAGCGATCACAAGGACGTAGACAAGAACATCATTGATTTGAGCAAAAATACGTTGCCATAAGGTCCGTTTTTGCTTCGTAACCAATTCATTCTGTCCATATTGGTTTAACCGATTACGTACCATTTCATCTGTTAAACCATGTTGTTCATTTGTTTTGAGTTCAAGTAGTATTTGATCTTTCGTCTTACTGTACCAATTGCTCAATATAAGCACCCCCAGTAAAAACAGTTAGCAATGGTAGTGTGGCAATTTTTTACGTGTAGTATGTATGGAGAAATAATCTGGGATGAGGTTCTATTTTTATTGTACAGTATTTAAAAGCAGGATAAAGCGAAGGGGCGAGTTGTCATAAATTTGTTGGAATTGAAAAAAGCCCCATTTAGAGGCTTTCTGTTACTTTTTAATTAATGTACCTAATTCTTCTGTAATAGCTTGCATTTCACTAATGCTGAATGTTTCACGTTTCATGACATGGTCATAAATGTCTCTTAAATCTTCATACATTTCCTGGTTAAAGCTAGCAGCTCTCATTGCACCTGCATTTACCATACGTAATTTTTCTTTAATAGCTTCTACCATATATTCAACATTTTCTTGCGATTTTACGGATAAATCCACCGAAGTGTCCCCCTTTAAAATAACATAAGGCTATCTTAACATTTTTTATCATTTTCGTTAATGAAACTTTTCAACCTTATTAAATTAGTAGGGATTTCCTTTATAATTAATAATTGGTTGTTTATACTATATGTATATATAAGAAATGCAGCAAGAAGGGAAGAAACAAATATGGTTCAAGTATTATTTGTTTGCCTTGGGAACATTTGCCGCTCTCCTATGGCAGAAGCAATTTTTCGAGACCTTGTTATACAAGAGCGACTAGAAGATAAGATCCAAATTGACTCTGCTGGAACAGGAGATTGGCATATTGGCCATCCACCTCATGAAGGAACACAAAAAATTTTAAAAGAAAATGAAGTCTCTTTTGAAGGAATTAAAGCACGTCAAGTAGAAAAAGAAGACTTAACAAAGTTTGATTATATTATTGCCATGGACAACAAGAATATAGCAGATTTAAAAAGCTTAGGTAAAGCAGGAGGCTATATTGGTAAACTGTCCGATTTTGTTCCAGACGGTGGCTGGGCAGATGTTCCTGATCCGTATTTTACAGGGAATTTTCAAGAAGTCTATGACCTTGTAACAGAAGGGTGTGCAAAGCTGTTAGCGTTCATTCGAAATGAGCAAGGAATATGAGTAAGCTTAGAAAGAGATACTTTTTAACATAAGAAATGAAAGGGTGAAGGAATATGGCAAAAAAGAATAATATAGCTCGAAATATAGCGATTGGGGTAGCAGCAGGTGTAGCTGTTTCCATGCTTAAAAAGGAAAATCGTGAGAAAGTGAAAAATACGGCAGAAAAAGCAAAGTCAAAGATGATTGAAATTGGTGAAAATGCGAAGATAAAAGAAAAAATGCAAACTGTTACAGAGAAGGGACGCGAACTGGCAGATTTTAATGTAGTAAAGGCTAAAGTAGCGGAAATAAAGAAGCTAACGCCAGCTGTTGTTGGCACGTTAAAGGAAACAAAAGAAATGTTTAGTAAGAAAAAGGCTGAGCCAGAGACAATTGAAATTCAAGCTGTGTCTCCAAAAGCAGAAGAATTAAAAGCAGAAGAAGAACCGGTAGTAGCTGAAGATGGTGGTATGAAAGAAGCGCGTGAATTATTTATGAAGGAATCTAATACGGAAGAGAAAAAAACAGAAGCATACATTGAGTTAAAGCAAGATAAAGAAGAGAAGAAAAGCGTTTAGAAAAATATGAAAAAATTTCTAGAAAAAGCAAGGGGAAATCGTGTCTATTTGTTTGGGAAAGACCTATATGACCGAACGATGCGAGATGACGTAGCGGGCTTAGCAGCACAGCTCGCTTATTTCTTCTTGCTTGCTATTTTTCCTGGGCTTGTTTTTTTAATTACGCTTCTTGGTTTTATTCCCATTCATACAGAAGATGTGCTTGGTTTATTGGAGGCCTATGTGCCAGAAGATGCAATGAATTTAATTGAAGTGAATGTAGATAAAGTTGTAAATGAACAAAATGGTGGTTTATTATCATTTGGTTTATTATCGATGTTATGGTTTGCTTCAAACGGTGTAAATGCAATCATGAATGCTTTTAATCGTGCTTATGATGTAAAAGAGACACGTTCTTTTATTGTAACAAGGGCTTTGTCAATCGTGTTGACATTAGCAATCATTTTTATGATTGTCTTTGCATTAATTGTTCCTGTGTTTGGACAAGTAATTGGAGCAGCGATTTTTAAAGCGCTTGGTTTATCGGAGAGCTTTTCTTTTGTATGGAGCATTACACGATTAGTAGCTAGTTTCTTTGTGTTATTTGCTTTATTCAGCTTTCTATATACATTCACACCTGATCGAAAGTTAAAAAAAAGAGAAGTAGTATCAGGAGCATTATTTGCAACGATTGGATGGATTGTGGTATCGTACTCATTTGCTTTTTATGTAGATAAGTTTGCAAATTATGCCAATACATATGGTGGTCTTGGTGGTATTATCATTTTAATGTTGTGGTTCTATTTAACAGCCTGGGTCATTTTACTTGGCGGGGAAATTAATGGATTACTACATTTTTATCGAACAAGTGACAATAATTCCCGTGATGAAAAGTAATTTTCTGTTCCATAATAAAGAGGAACAGGGGGGATTTAAAATGAGTAATAACAAAAAAAATCACAATAATAAAAACCAAGGTAAAAAAAATAGTAGCTCACATCCAAAGCACAAAACGAGTAGCAGTGCGAATGGACATAATAGCTATCATTAAAAAAAACGGGTTCCCTCTGGGGACCCGTTTAGTTATCTCCTTTTAATAAACGTAAGCCGTTTAAAATAACAAGGATTGTGCTTCCTTCATGGCCGATAACACCAAATGGAAGAGCTAAAAATTGCAAGAAGTTCGAGCAAATAAGCATTGCAATTACTGCTAAAGAAAAGATAACGTTTTGTTTCACGATACGATTCATTCGCTTTGATAAGCGAATGGCTTGAGAAAGACGAGATAGTTCGTTTTTCATAAGAACAACATCTGCGGTTTCTAAAGCGACGTCTGTTCCTTCTCCCATGGCAACACCAATACTAGCTGTAGCGAGTGCAGGAGCATCGTTAATACCATCACCAACCATTGCGACTGTGCCATATTTTTCTTTTAATTGTTTTACTGTTTCAACTTTTGTTTCTGGCAGGCATGAAGCATAATATTCCTTTATGTTACTTTCAGCTGCAATTGCTTTTGCTGTTTCCTCATTATCACCAGTAATCATGATGGCTTCAACACCAATTTTTTGTAAATCACGAATAGCGGCAATTGTTTCTTGGCGCAATGTATCTTTTAAAGCAATAAGGCCAAGAATACCTTTTTCATCACTAATATAGACAACTGTTTTTCCTTCTTGTTCGAGAGTATTAGCAATGCCGTTATAGAAAGTCTTTGTTTCTTCGCCGATAAAATCTGCTTTACCAATTTTATAAGCTGTATTCTCTAAAATTCCTTTTAAGCCAAATCCAGTGACATCTTCTACATTTTCTGGTTTGGCTAATGTAATGTCATATGCGTGTTTTGCATATTTCACAATTGATTCAGCTAAAGGATGCGTAGAATGACTTTCAATAGCTGCTGTAATATAAAGTACCTCTTTTTCTGTCATTCCTTCTCGCACATATACGTCTGTTACAGTAGGTTTCCCTTGTGTTAATGTACCTGTTTTATCAAAGGCAATCGCTTTTACAGAGGCAAGGCGTTCTAAATGAATGCCTCCCTTAAATAAAATACCGTTTCTTGCACCATTAGAGATAGCAGATAAAGTTGCTGGTGTAATTGCTGCAACGAGTGCACAAGGAGAAGCAACTACAAGTAAAATCATAGCGCGATAAAATGTTTCATTCCAGCTCCAGCCTAGTAGAAAGTGAGGTACAAACATCATAAGAGCAACAACAAGAAGTACCCCTTTTACGTATGTCCCTTCAAATTTTTCAATGAATAGTTGTGATGGTGACTTCTCACTTTGTGCATTTTGAACGAGACGAATGATCTTTTGGAACAATGTTTGATCACTTGGTTTTGTAATTTTAACTTCAATGGCACCTCGTAAGTTTACAGTTCCAGCGAATACTTCATCACCAAATTTTTTCTCATTTGGGATAGGCTCTCCTGTAATAGCTGCTTCATCAATATTTGTCTCACCACTATAAATGGTACCATCAGCAGGAACACGCTCACCTGGTTTGATTAAAATGATGTCATCAATTTGTAATTGACCTACTGAAATACGTTCTTCAGTTCCGTTTGAAATACGTAGTGCTTCCTCCGGTTGTAAATCAAGGAGTGCCGAAATTTCTTTTTGACTTTTACTTAATGTATAAGATTCCATCGCACCACTTAGTGCAAAGATAAAGATTAGGATAGCGCCTTCTGCCCAGTAGCCGATTATAGCAGCACCGATGGCAGCAAAGAGCATTAACATTTCAACATTTAATTCTTTTTCTTCGATTGTATCTGCAATACCTTCTTTTGCTTTTGCATATCCTCCAACGATATACGCGAGGATATAAAAAGTAATTCCAGCAGTAGCTGCTTCGTTTTTGGTTAGTAACCAACCGGCTAAAATGAAAACACCAGATAAGATGGCAAAGATAAGTTCATGGTGCTTTTTAAATGCTTGAACCCAAGATGGGGTAGATACCTTCTGTTTTGATGGTAAAGTTTTTACTTCTCCGTTCATTGTGACTCGCTCCTTCCAATTTTTTATTGAGAAAAAGAATCAAAATCGAAATCCCTATAAAACGACGAAAGCTGCCATCCATACGGATAGCAGCATTTCGATTGAAATTAATTTTATTATTTATTATTTTGGATTTCTCCTACATCATATCATATGTTTTTACTTGATGATATGTTTTTGTTTATATGATAAAGTGAAAAACTTGTGTTTTGCCGTTTCCTTTGGTATATATGAATATTGTTCATAAAAAGATCGGGAAGGAAGACAGCAAGTGAAGACAGAGAAATTTTTTACTCATCCGATTGGCGTGTTTATTGCGGCATTGGCAGCAACATTTTTATGGGGAAGCGCATTTCCTTTCATTAAATTAAGCTACGCTGAACTTGGAATTCAGCCACATGAAGTTGGTGAGCAAATATTATTTGCTGGTTATCGCTTTTTCTTATCAGGTGTGATGCTTTTATTCTTTTTTAGAGTACTAGGAAAAGATATGCATTTCAAAAAAGAAACTGCGAAGCAATTAGTACAAATAGGATTGTTCCAAACATTTCTACAATATGTATGCTTTTATATTGGTATGAGTTACAGCTCGGGTATTGAAGGGGCAATTATTTCAGGGACATCATCTTTCTTTCAAATTTTAATTGCTCATTTCTTGTATAAAGATGATGCATTAAACATAAGAAAAGTAATCGGAGTTTCCATCGGCTTTTGTGGCGTGATCTTGGTAAATGTACCAAGTGACGGGAGTTTGGCATTCCATTTTGGTATTGGTGAATTATTACTACTTGGTGCTGCTATGATGTATTCATACGGAAATATATTAGCTAAAGAAGGTAGTAAAACATTAGATGTAGGATACATGACAGCATATCAAATGATTTTTGGATCGGTTGGATTATTGTGTATTGGTATTTTTCAAGTTGGATTTATGCCATTTGTATTTAGTACGAAGGCGCTCTTTATGTTGATATATTTGTCTTTCTTATCGGCAGCGGGATTCTGCATATGGAATACAGTTATGAAATATAACAAAGTAGGAAAAGTATCGATGTATATGTTCTTTATACCAGTGTTTGGTGTGTTGTTATCAAGTATGATTTTAGGAGAAGCGATTCATTCGTTTGTTTTATTCGGCTTAGCGTGTGTTGCAGCTGGGATTATTGTAGTAAATCGTACACCAGCTGAACCGAAAACTGAACAAGAAAAACAAGTGGCATAGAGGAGAGGACCAGAATTGTTTTTCTTTTTTATTCGAAATGAAAACAGGAGAAAAGCTGCTATATCACGAAAAGAGATACAGTGAAACTTTTTCTGCTATTTGCGGATAGTAATACTCCCGCTTTTCTAAAGAAGTTAGGTAGGAGATAAATTACCGATAAAAGCCCGATTGGTAAGGGCTAATAGTCAGTGGGGATGAAGAAAACCCTCGCTGATTCAAGTTTTACTTTATGTTATCATTTTGAATACATAAGTTGAAATTTCTTATAATACTATATTATGCTATAATTTCATAGGATTTTGATTTTTAAATTATGTTTTCTTACGAATAAAGATGAAACCAATAGAAGTGAAATTCTGAAAAGAGGTGCGAAATAGATGAAAATTTCAACGAAGGGCCGCTACGGTTTAACAATTATGATTGATCTTGCAAAAAAGTTTGGCGAAGGCCCAATTTCATTAAAATCAATTGCACAGGCGCACGACTTATCTGAGCATTATTTAGAACAATTAATTTCTCCACTTCGTAACGCTCGTCTTGTAAAAAGTACGCGCGGTGCATATGGTGGTTATGTATTATCTGACCAACCAGCTAATATTACGGCTGGTGACGTAATTCGTGTATTAGAAGGCCCGATTAGCGTTGTGGAAATGCTAGAAGAGGAAGAACCAGCACAACGCCAATTATGGATGCGTGTTCGTGACGCAGTGCAAGAAGTATTAGATAGTACAACTTTAGAAGATTTAGTACGTTACGAGGAAGAAAATCATGGGGGTTACATGTTTTACATTTAATTCCTTGTGAAACGATTTGGAAAGAAGGAGATCTGATGGAACGCATTTACTTAGATCATGCTGCGACATCTAAGCTTCACCCAGAAGTAGTCGAAAAGATGATTCCGTATATGACAGAGACGTTTGGTAATCCGTCTAGTATTCATTTTTATGGACGTCAAGCGCGCCATGCTGTAGATGAGGCAAGACGCGTTTGTGCGCGCAGCATCAATGCAAATCCAAATGAAATTATTTTTACAAGCGGTGGCACAGAGGCTGATAATTTAGCACTTTTAGGTGTAGCTCGTGCAAATCGCCATAAAGGAAATCATATTATTACAACAAAGATTGAACATCATGCAATCTTGCATACATGTGAAGTGCTAGAGCGCGAAGGATTTGAAGTGACGTATTTACCTGTTGATAAAACGGGGCGTGTTCAAATTTCTGATGTGCAAGAGGCAGTAACAGATCAAACGATTCTTGTATCGGTTATGTTTGGGAATAATGAAGTGGGGACAGTTCAACCGATTGCGGAAATTGGAGAACTGTTAAAAGAACATCAAGCTTATTTCCATACGGATGCTGTACAAGCCTATGGTTTAACAGCAATTGATGTGAAAAAATTAGGCATTGATTTATTATCCATTTCAGCTCATAAAATTAATGGTCCAAAAGGTGTAGGATTTTTATATGCTAGCACAGGGGTGAAATTTGAACCTTTATTAACAGGCGGGGAGCAAGAGCGAAAACGCCGTGCAGGTACGGAAAATGTACCTAGTATTGTGGGACTTCAGCATGCTATTCTTCTTGTGGAAGAAACACGTGAGCAAAAAATTGCCCAATATGAAGAATTTAAAGATATAATGGTATCTGTCTTTAAAAAAGAAGACATTACTTTTGAGGTAAACGGAAACTTAGAGCATCGCTTACCACATGTATTTAATGTAAGTTTCACAGGAATGGATATTGAACCATTTCTTGTAAACTTAGACTTAGCAGGTATTGCAGTATCAAGTGGTTCTGCATGTACAGCTGGTTCTATTGATCCTTCACATGTATTAGTAGCGATGTTTGGAAAAGACTCCGATCAAATACGTTCATCCGTACGTTTTAGCTTTGGTCTTGGCAATACGAAAGAACAAGTGGAAAAAGTGGCGTACGAAACAGTGAAAATCGTGAAGCGATTAACACAAAACTAGCATGGGAGGTGACGTGATGAACAAACTACCTCACGAAACACGCGTTGTCATTGGGATGTCCGGTGGCGTCGATTCATCTGTAGCAGCTCTTTTATTAAAAGAGCAAGGTTATGATGTAATCGGGATTTTTATGAAAAATTGGGATGATACAGACGAGAATGGTGTCTGTACAGCAACAGAAGATTACAACGATGTAATCGAAGTGTGCAATCAAATTGGCATTCCATATTATGCAGTAAATTTTGAAAAACAATACTGGGATAAAGTATTTACGTACTTTTTAGATGAGTACCGAGCTGGTCGTACACCAAACCCAGATGTAATGTGTAACAAAGAAATTAAATTTAAAGCCTTTTTAGAGCATGCGATTGCGCTTGGTGCTGATTATGTAGCGACAGGTCATTATGCACGTGTTGCTTATATGGACGGCGAATATAAAATGCTTCGCGGCGTTGATGATAATAAGGATCAAACCTACTTCTTAAATCAATTAAGCCAAGAGCAACTATCAAAAACGATGTTCCCGTTAGGTGAATTAAAGAAACCGCAAATTCGTGAAATGGCGAAAGAAGCTGGTTTAGCGACAGCAACAAAAAAAGATAGTACAGGTATTTGCTTTATCGGTGAGCGTAACTTTAAAGATTTCTTAAGCAACTACTTGCCAGCTCAACCAGGTGTGATGCAAACATTATCTGGTGAAGTGAAAGGGAAACATGACGGTCTTATGTATTATACAATTGGACAACGTCATGGTCTTGGTATTGGTGGTAATGGTGATCCGTGGTTTGCTGTTGGGAAAAACTTGAAAGAAAACATTTTATATGTTGATCAAGGATTCCATAATGAGCTTCTATATGGTGATGAAGTCATTGCTACAAATGTAAGCTGGGTAAGCAACAGAGCTAAAGAAAAGGAATTTAAATGCACAGCGAAATTCCGTTATCGTCAAGAGGATAACAAAGTAACGGTTCAAATCGTTGATGAGAATACGATTCGTATTCTTTGTGACGAACCAATTCGCGCAATTACGCCAGGACAAGCAGTTGTCTTCTATGACGGAGATGAATGCTTAGGCGGCGCTACAATTGATGAAGTATATCGTAGTGGTAAGAAATTAGACTATTTAGGATAAAAATGAGAAGCCTCTGCCGATTAGCGGTTAGAGGTTTCTTTTTTATCCCGCTATTTGCGGGCAGTAATACTTCCACTTTAAAATTTAGTGAAAGCATTGTCCAACTCTAGTGGCTAGAATCTCCGGCCGTTTCTGAGCGAGTCGCTTCCGCTTTTTTAAAGAAGTGAGGTGTGAGATAAGCTGCACGTAAAAGCCCGATTGGTGAGGGCTAATAATCAGTGAGGGACGAAGACCCCCCACTGATTAAAGTTTCACTTTATAAACGCGAATTTTTGTTCGCTCGGAAAATAGATTCTTTGTTATAATTTGTTGTAGAGGTGAAGATCATGTCAAATAAACTTGAAGCAGGCATTCAATATATGCAAGAAGGAAACTGGGAAGAAGCAGCTAAAAATTTTACAGAGGCAATTGAAGAAAATCCGAAAGATGCGCTTGGATACATTAACTTTGCAAATTTATTAGATGTGTTAGGTGATAGCGAGCGTGCAATTTTATTTTATAAACGTGCATTAGAACTAGATGAAAAATCAGCTACTGCCTATTATGGGCTAGGAAACATATATTATGGACAAGAACAATTTGCAGAAGCAAAATTTGCGTTTGAGCAAGCAATGCAAGCTGGATTGCAATCAGCTGATGTGACATTTATGCTTGGTATTACACATGTACAGCTTGGAAATGATCGTCTTGCGTTGCCGTTTTTACAAAGGGCGACTGAATTAGATGAGATGGATGTAGAAGCGGTATTTCAGTGCGGATTATGCTTTGCACGACTAGAGCATATTCAAGAGGCAAAACCTTATTTTGAAAAGGTATTACAAATGGACGAAGAGCATGCGGATGCGTATTATAATTTAGGTGTTGCTTACGTGTTCGAAGAAAATAATGAGAAAGCACTTGCTTTATTTAAGAAGGCGACTGCCATTCAACCAGATCACTTTTTGGCAGGGAATGGCATTCGTTTATTGGAGCAAGAAGGCGAATAAAAATGATACTTTAACGTGCAGTTACCCCTCATCTAATGGGTAGGCCAAGAGGTGGGGGCTGTACTGCTTGTTAGAGTGAGAGAAACCGGAAAGGAGAGGACAAATGGAAAATCAACATGCAATGGATTTGTTTGAGGAAGAGCAAAAATTTATAAAAGCACAAGTTCTTCATACCATTTTCCACAACGAAGAAAACCTCTATTCCGTTGTCAGTATGAAAATCATTGAAACAAATGAAACATACGACGAAAAAAAAGTGATGATCAATGGTCACTTTCCCCGTATGCATGAAGATGAAGTGTTTACATTGACCGGTCACTTTAAAGACCACCCAAAGTACGGAAAGCAATATCAAGTTGAAACGTTTAAAAAGGAACTGCCCCAAACGAAAACAGGTATGGTGCAATACTTAGCAAGTGATTTATTTAAAGGAATCGGGAAGCGAACAGCAGAAAAGATTGTTGACCATCTTGGAGAACATGCGATTTCTAAAATTATGGATGACCCAGCTGCGCTAGAAGGTGTTGTAAACAAACAAAAAGCACAAGAAATATACGACACGATTATCGAACATCAAGGGCTTGAAAAGGTCATGAGCTTTTTAAATGGTTATGGTTTTGGAACGAAGCTCTCAATTAAGATTTATCAGCAGTATAAAGAAATGACACTTGAAGTAATTCGAAATAATCCGTATCAGCTTATTGAGGAAGTAGATGGAATAGGCTTTGGAAGAGCGGATGATATAGGACGAGCGCTTGGTATATCAGGGAATCATAATGACCGCGTACGAGCGGGATGCTTTTATACACTAGAAAATGTTTCGCTACAAGATGGTCATGTTTATATGGAAAAGGGACAACTTGTGCGGGAAACCATTTCACTTTTAAATAAGCAAGAAGGTGCCGTAACAGAGGAAGATATTGTAGAGTGCGTGGAAATGATGCAAGGTGAAGGAAAAGTCATTATAGAAGAAGCCCGCATTTACTTAGCCTCTTTATTCTATTCTGAAAAAGGCGTTGTAAAGTCAATCCGTCGTCTTATGAATCAAGAAGAGACACCGTCATTTCCTGAAGCAGAAGTGTTATTGACATTAGGGAAAATTGAAGAACAGCTAAAAGTACAGTATGCGCCGCTTCAGCAAGAAGCAATTCAAACTGCGCTTCATAAGCCGATGATGCTATTAACTGGTGGACCAGGAACAGGGAAAACAACGGTTATTAAAGGGATTGTTGAAATGTATGCGTCACTACATGGGCTATCGTTAAACCCAAAAGATTATAGTGATGATAATCCGTTTCCGATTCTTTTAACAGCTCCGACAGGAAGAGCAGCAAAGCGAATGAGTGAGTCAACGGGGCTCCCGGCTTGCACAATTCATCGTTTACTTGGCTGGACGCCAGAAGGATCTTTCCAGCGTAACGAAACGGACCCCGTACAAGGAAAGTTGCTTATTATTGATGAGTTTTCAATGGTGGATATTTGGCTCGCAAATCAATTGTTTAAATCATTACCAACAAATATGCAAGTCATTGTTGTAGGTGATGAAGATCAATTACCATCTGTAGGACCTGGACAAGTATTAAAGGATTTATTAGAGGCAGGTGCCATTCCAACAGTAAAATTAACGGAAATCTATCGTCAAGCAGAAGGATCATCCGTAATTCAGCTTGCCCATGCAATAAAGAATGGTACATTGCCGCCAGATTTAGCGCAAAATAAAAAAGATCGCTCGTTTATTGGATGTACAGGAAATCAAATTGTTGAGGTTGTAAAACAAGTATGTGAAAACGCGAAGACAAAAGGGTTTAGCGCAAGAGATGTGCAAGTGTTAGCGCCTATGTACCGCGGACCAGCAGGGATTAATGTGCTAAATGAGGCGCTTCAAGAAGTATTTAATCCGAAAAAAGAAAAGAGTAAAGAAATTGCCTACGGTGACGTTGTATACCGAAGGGGCGATAAAGTACTTCAATTAGTCAACCAACCAGAAAGCCAAGTGTTTAATGGTGATATTGGAGAAATTGTCTCGGTATTTTATGCGAAAGAGAATGTCGAGCAACAAGACATGATCGTCGTTTCATTTGATGGGATTGAAGTAACGTATATAAAGCCAGATTTAAATCAAATTACGCATGCATATTGTTGCTCGATTCATAAATCACAAGGTAGTGAATTTCCAATTGTAATTATGCCGATTGTAAAGAGCTATTATCGTATGCTGCGCCGGAATTTAATCTATACAGGGATTACGAGAAGTAAAAAGTTTTTAATTATTTGCGGTGAAGAATCAGCCTTTCAATCCGGTGTGAATCGTCTCGATGATGCAATGCGTCAAACGACGCTAGCTGGTCGCCTGCAGGAGTCACAAGGAGAAGTGCAAATGGTTACGATTGATGGTCAAGAGATGGATGTGGAAAACATTTCCCCGTATGATTTTATGTAGTAAGGTGAAATTATATAGTGAATCTTTCGATGCGTATAACGTTATTTTGAAAGTGTAAGAGCAGTTCTAGCATGTATAAATGAATGCAGTTTGGACATAATGGCGAATAGAAACTGGGAGTTTTTAAGGAGATGAAAGCCATATGTTCAGTTGTCCAAATTGCAAAGGGAAGGACATTGGAAAAATAGGTGTCAACCAATTTTATTGCTGGAATTGTTATATTGAATTATCGGTTTCAAAGGGGAAAATCCATACGCATCAAGTAGAAGAAGATGGTTCGCTTAGTTCTCTTGATGATTTATTTGATGAGAATGAACGAACGATTGGATAATCAAAAGGGGGATTTACTTTGAATCTACGCAATTCATTAATCGCATTAGGTATTGGGGCTGCGGCATATCAATATGCACGTAAACAAGATATGTTTTCCAAACGCAATATGAGAAGAGCACGTAAAATGATTAAGTCTTATCTATAATCATTTTTATAAATGAAAAACTCCCTAACAGGGAGTTTTTTTCATGCGCTCGTATATAAATAAAAAAGTCCAATTTCCGAAAAAAGGTAAGAAAGTCCGTAGCATCCAATCCCGAGAACTCCGTAATACCACAGTTGTTTTGCTCGCTCCTTTCGCGGCGAACGCGTGAAGAGCCCCTTCCAAATACCAAAGCCAATACAGACCCATTCAAGAACCATGCAAAGTGCCGATAAAGTTAGCATAAGCCAAACCATTGTGTTCCTCCTGACCATATTTGTGATTTGCTGTAGTCTCAGAGTGGTTGTCCTTATTGTGTTAAATATATGCAAGTCTTTTAAAAACAGTATGGGCTGTATGAAAATATTTTAGTACGCTTATTTTTTTAAAAGTTTTACACATAACCTTCTCTATTTCTTTTCAAAATAAGGATGGAGGAGGTTTTTCGTTTGAAGAATCTTAAAATCATTTGGATCTATCGATTAGGATTACTGTTATTGGTGTTTCTATGTTTGTTCGTTTTCTTAAAAATTAAACCGTTATGGGCGCCGATTATATTTGTGTTTAAGGTGGCGATTACACCGTTTTTTATTGCTTGTTTCATTGCATATTTACTGCATCCCTTAATTGAAAAATTACATAAAGAAGGAATGCCACGTACACTTGCTATTTTGCTTATTTATATTCTCTTTTTTGCTGGTCTTGGGTATGGGATTTATAAAGGAACACCGATTGTTATGGCACAGCTGCAAGAAATCAATAAGCAATTCCCACAGTTTATGAAAATGTATGATTCGTGGATGGATGGTGTGACAGAGCAGACAGACAATTTTCCATCGTTTATTCATGAGAAAGTAACGCAAGTTTTTATTGGAATTGAAATGAAGATACAAGCGTTATTAAATAAAATGATGAGTACAGCGCGTGGTATATTGGATTCATTGCTCATCATCTTTTTAATTCCATTCATTGTATTTTACATATTAAAGGATTATGGAGAATTTTATCGTACTTTTTGGAATATTATTCCGCAAAAATGGCGTAGTACAGGACAAGAGTTGACAAAAGAAATTGATAAATCACTTGGAAGTTATATTCGAGGACAATTATTTGTTTGTTTAGTTTTAGGAGGAATGTCCGCTCTTTCCTTTTGGTTTATCGGTATGAAATATCCTTTACTACTTGGCATTATTGTTGGAGTTACCGATATTATTCCTTACTTTGGACCAATTTTAGGAGCAATTCCGACGTTGATGATTGCAGCAACAGTGTCCACAAATCTTTTTGTGAAAGCTAGTATTGCTCTTGCTATTTTACAATTTGTTGAAAGTAACATTCTATCTCCGTATATTGTTGGGAAATCACTACGTATGCACCCGGTTGTTATTATGCTTGCACTACTAGTTGGAGGAGAAGTTGGCGGAATTGTAGGTCTTTTAATATCAGTTCCTATTTTAGCGGTGATTCGAACAGTAGTTGTTCATATAAAGCCACTCTGGAAACATTGACAAATGGAAACGGATTCGCTACAATTTTGGCATATAACATAAACTTATATAAGTTTATATAATAAAATGTATTATATATGTTGTGAAATTGATGACGGAATGAGTATGTTACAGTCCATTTTCAGAGAGAAGCTTCCAATGGCTGAAAGAAGCTTTAAATGAAGGGTGACAGAACGCTAATCCTGAGAGCAGTTAATCCCTGCCGTCTTGCCACGTTACGGCACCATGAGGTGATGGAATAAATGCATATTACGGTATGCAATCTAGCTTCAGCGTCTAAAAGCTCCGAAATTTCCCAATCTCACTGAAAGACAAAAAGCGTCTTTCGGTTCGACTGGTCCAATTTCTTCCGCTTTTAAGCGAGACGCTTCCGCTTTTTATTTCATAATTAGGGTGGTATCGCGAGTTAACTCTCGTCCCTTTTATAGGGACGGGAGTTTTTTGTTTTTATGGAATTTCTTAAAGGAGGAAATATAGATGAAACAATTAACAGGCGCACAAATTCGTCAAATGTTTTTAGACTTTTTTGAGGAGAAAGGGCATGCAATTGAACCAAGTGCATCATTAGTTCCACACGAGGATCCATCTCTTTTATGGATTAACAGTGGTGTAGCGACATTAAAGAAATACTTTGATGGCCGTGTAATCCCGCAAAACCCACGTATTACAAATGCACAAAAATCAATTCGTACAAACGATATTGAAAACGTTGGGAAAACAGCTCGTCACCATACATTCTTTGAAATGCTAGGGAACTTCTCAATTGGCGACTACTTTAAAGAAGAAGCAATCACATGGGCTTGGGAGTTTTTAACAAGCGACAAATGGATTGGATTCGATAAAGAATTACTATCTGTTACAATTCATCCAGAAGATGAAGAAGCATTTACAATTTGGAATGAGAAAATGGGTGTTCCGAAAGAGCGCATCATTCGCTTAGAAGAAAACTTCTGGGATATCGGTGAAGGCCCAAGTGGACCGAACACAGAAATTTTCTATGACAGAGGTGAAGCTTACGGTAACGACTTTAGCGACCCAGAATTATATCCGGGCGGCGAAAACGAGCGTTACTTAGAAGTATGGAACCTTGTATTCTCACAATTTAACCATAACCCAGATGGTTCATATACGCCACTGCCGAAGAAAAACATCGATACAGGGATGGGTCTAGAGCGTATGACATCTATCGTTCAAGATGTACCTACAAACTTTGATACAGACCTGTTCATGCCAATGATTGGTGCAACCGAATCAATCTCTGGTGAAAAATATCGCGGTGGCGATGTAGAAAAAGATATGGCGTTTAAAGTAATCGCTGACCATATTCGTACAGTAACATTTGCTGTTGGTGACGGTGCGCTTCCTTCTAACGAAGGCCGTGGTTATGTATTACGTCGTTTATTACGCCGCGCTGTTCGTTATGCGAAGAAATTAAACATCAACCGCCCATTCATGTATGAATTAGTACCGGTTGTTGGAGAAGTAATGAAAGACTTCTACCCAGAAGTTCTTGAAAAGAAAGACTTTATCGCACGCGTTGTGAAAAACGAAGAAGAGCGTTTCCATGAAACACTTCATGATGGAGAAGCAATCTTAGCAGAAGTAATTGCAAAAGCGAAAGAAGAAAAAACAACTGTTATTTCTGGAGCAGATGCGTTCCGTCTATATGACACATATGGCTTCCCGATTGAATTAACAGAAGAATATGCAGAAGAAGCTGGTATGACAGTTGATCATGCAGGTTTTGAAGCAGAGATGGAAAAACAACGTGAACGTGCACGTGCTGCTCGTCAAGACGTTGATTCTATGCAAGTTCAAGGCGGGGTACTTGGAGAAATTAAAGTAGCAAGCGAGTTCGTTGGTTACGGTACAGTTGCGACAGAAAGTAACGTTGTTGCCCTTGTGAAAAATGGCGAGTACACAGATAGCCTACAAGCAGGTGAAGAAGGACAATTAATGCTTGATGTAACACCATTCTATGCTGAGAGCGGCGGACAAATTGCAGACCGTGGTTACCTTCTTGCTGACGGTGTGAAAGTTCTTGTAAAAGACGTACAAAAAGCACCAAATGGTCAAAACTTACACAAAGTTGTTGTAGAAGAAGGTACATTAACGAAAGAAGTAGCTGTAAAAGCTATTATCGATATGAAAAACCGTAGCAGTGTTGTGAAAAATCATACAGCAACGCATATTTTACACCAAGCACTGAAGGATGTACTTGGAACACATGTTAACCAAGCAGGTTCTCTTGTAACTTCAGAACGTTTACGCTTTGACTTCTCTCACTTCGGTCAAGTACAAGCTGACGAATTAGAAAAAATTGAGCGTATTGTAAACGAAAAAATTTGGGAAAGTATTGATGTTGAGATTTCTCAAAAAGCAATCGAAGAAGCAAAAGAAATGGGTGCAATGGCATTATTCGGTGAAAAATACGGAGACGTTGTACGCGTTGTCCAAGTAGGTGATTACAGCCTAGAGCTTTGTGGCGGTTGCCATGTTGATAACACAGCATCTATCGGTATTTTCAAAATTGTTGCTGAGTCTGGTATCGGAGCAGGAACGCGTCGTATTGAGGCAGTAACTGGAAAAGCAGCATACGAATTAATGAACGATCAAGTAGGTTTATTAAAAGAAGCTGCTGGTAAAATGAAAACAAATCCGAAAGATATTTTAACAAGAGTAGACGGCCTGTTTGCTGAAGTGAAACAACTTCAAAAAGAGAACGAATCTCTTGCTGCTAAATTAAGCAACATTGAAGCTGGAAATTTAACAGATTCAGTTCTTACAGTTGACGGGGTTAATGTATTAGCAACAAAAGTAAATGTTGCAGATATGAACAACTTACGTACAATGATGGATGACCTGAAAAACAAATTAGAGTCTGCAGTTGTTGTATTAGCAGCTGTAAATGATGATAAAGTGAATATCCTAGCAGGTGTAACGAAAGATTTAATCAACCAAGGCTACCATGCAGGTAAACTTGTGAAAGAAGTTGCTTCTCGCTGTGGCGGTGGCGGTGGAGGCCGTCCTGATATGGCTCAAGCAGGTGGTAAAAACCCAGCACAAGTGGATGAAGCTTTAGCATTTGTAGAAGAGTACGTTAAATCTGTTTCAAAATAAAGAGATAGTAGTGTACAATAGTAGGGAGAGGAGAAAGTCTTCTCCCTATACTTACTACTTATAAGTGAGGTGCTTAAAATGGACGGTTTTGATAAAACAATGAAGTTTAGCATTCAAGATGAAAAACAGAGTGTCCATGTAAACGATGTACTTTTAACTGTGTATGATGCACTTCAAGAAAAAGGCTATAATCCGATTAATCAAATTGTCGGTTATTTATTAAGTGGAGATCCAGCATACATACCCCGTCATAAAGATGCACGAAGCATTATTCGCAAGCTTGAACGTGATGAGTTAATTGAAGAGCTTGTGAAGTCTTATTTGAAACAACATCATGAGGAGTAGTTTATGCGGATATTAGGTTTAGATGTTGGTACAAAAACAGTCGGTGTTGCAATTAGCGACGAAATGGGCTGGACAGCACAGGGCTTAGAAACGATTAAAATCAATGAAGAACGAGAAATTTTTGGTTTTGATCGGGTGTCTGAGTTAGTAAAACAGTACAATGTGGACAAGATAGTAGTAGGGTTGCCAAAGAATATGAATGGTACGATTGGTCCGCGTGGCGAAGCATGTCAGCAATATGCTCAAAGTTTACGTGAACTGTTGCAATTGGAAGTTTTACTATGGGACGAGCGTTTGTCAACAATGGCGGCGGAGCGTCTTCTTATTTCGGCTGATGTTAGCCGAAAAAAACGGAAGCAAGTCATTGATAAGATGGCTGCAGTCGTGATTTTACAAGGATATTTAGATAGCAAATAAGAGGTGACCAGAATGGAAGAAAATCAAATTACAATTGTAGACGAAAAAGGAAACGAGCATTTATGTGAAATTATTTTCACTTTCGATGCTGAGAAATTCGGGAATAAATCATATGTAGTCTTCTCCCCAATTGGTGAAGTTGACGAAGATGGAGACCCAATTTACGATGCAATGGCATATGAGCAAAGCGAAGATGAATCTGGTGGAACATTGCTTCCAATCGAATCTGAAGAAGAGTGGGAAATGGTACAAGAAATGTTTAACACTCTTGCTGCAGAAGAAGATGGCGAAGAATAATTTATGAAGAGATGGGCTGTATGACAGCCCATCTTTTTTTGTATTCATTTGTAAAATGACAGATATTTTTGTCGAAACCACATAATTATTTATAGTATAATAAGACGGATTGTATTAAATAAAAAACGATCTGCAAATGCATGAGCTTTGCTTTGGTTTTGTAGAGCATTGTATAGAGGAAGTACATATGGTCTACAATGGAATAAGGAGGAAGAACTTTGATAGAGAATCAAGTGAAGAAGAAGCGTAGACGCGCCCTTTTCATAACAGTTATTGCACTAATTGTAGTCTGCGTGTCAATCTATGCGTATATTTTATCTGCATTAAAACCAGTTGATAGCGGAAATAAAAAAGAAATTGAAGTCGAGATTCCAAAGGGTTCATCTACAAGTCAAATCGGAGAAATTTTAGAGGGAAAAGGCGCTATTAAAAATGGTACAGTATTTAGTTTTTATGCAAAAGTAAAATCTAAAAAATTACAGGCGGGTACATATTTATTAAATTCGTCAATGAATGTAGATGATGTAATGGAACAAATGTCATCGGGTAATGTGCATCGTCCAGTTGCCTATAAACTGACGGTTAAAGAGGGTGCACAAGTTGTTGAAATTGCAGATATGATTGCGAAGGAATTGAAGTGGAATAAAGATGATGTTGTGCGTCAATTAAACGATAAGGCGTTTGTTCAAAAGATGCAACAAAAGTATCCGGTATTATTGACGAACAAGATTTTTGATAGCAACATTAAATATCCGTTAGAGGGCTATTTATATCCAGCGACATATTCTTTCTATAAAAAAGATACAACCTTGGAAGAAATTGTGACGCCGATGCTTGAGAAAACAAATGCGCTCATTGTTCAAAATGAGGCGAAAATGAAAGAAAAGCAGTTGGACGTTCATCAGCTCTTAACACTATCTTCTTTAATTGAGGAAGAGGCGACTGGGTATACAGACCGTCAAAAGATCTCTAGCGTCTTTTATAATCGCTTAGCTAAGGGAATGCCACTGCAAACAGATCCGACGGTATTATATGCGCTTGGAAAGCATAAAGAACGTGTATTATATGAGGATTTAAAAGTAAATTCACCGTATAATACGTATGTTGTAAAAGGATTACCTGTTGGACCCATTGCGAATTCTAGTAAGCGTTCTATAGAAGCAGCGTTAGAGCCTGCACAAACTGATTATTATTATTTCTTAGCAGCACCAAATGGTGAAGTGTATTATGCGAAAACGTTAGAAGAGCACAATGCATTAAAACAAAAATATATTACACAAAAGAAATGAAAATAGGAGGGAGAGCGAAAAGGGTCGCATATCCCTCTTTTTTGTGGTAAAATATATCGGGTTAAAAACTGGCAGAAGAATCGTTTTTAATATCAAAACGGGACGTACAAGCTAAGGGTAAAGCTGGCTTGTATTTTTATTGCATTCTATGTGTGAAAAGACAAAGACTGACACGTCATAGAGGCACTTCTCCATGTAAATAAGGAGGACCATTTATGGAGGATGCAGTTAACGAGTACCTATTATCATTTATTGATCCAAAAGATAAACTGATTCTTGAAATGGAAGAGTATGCAAGTGAACATCATGTGCCGATTATGGATCGTCTTGGAATGGAATTTATGTTGCAATTTTTACGTTTAATTGGACCGACAAGCATATTAGAGCTTGGGACAGCAATCGGTTATTCCAGTATTCGTATGATGCAATCTATTCCAAATTCGCGTATTGTAACAGTAGAACGTAATGGCGATCGATATGAAAAAGCACTTGAATATATAGAGCGTTCTCCTGTGAACGAGCGTATTTCCGTTATTTATGGTGACGCATTAGAAACAGGTGAACAAGTAAAAGAACATGGAACATTTGATGTTATTTTTATTGATGCTGCAAAAGGGCAATATCGTCGCTTTTTTGACTTGTATGAACCGTTATTAAATCCTGGTGGTGTCATTATTTCAGATAATGTACTATATCACGGTCTTGTGACGACAAAGGAACACATTGAAAATAGACGTACACGCGGTTTAATTAGACGAATTAAAACGTATAACGAGTGGCTCATGAATCATGAAGGATATGATACAACCATTTTCCCAATTGGTGACGGAGTAGCAGTGAGTAAAAAGAAAGGGTGACAGGCAATGAAAAAACCTGAGTTGTTAGTAACGCCAAGAAATGTGGCGGATATCGAACCACTTGCAAAAGCAGGTGCAGATGCAGTAATGATTGGTGAACAAAAGTTTGGCTTACGTTTAGCAGGGGAGTTCTCACGTGATGATGTGAAACAAGCTGTAAAGATTGCACATGAAAATGGTATGAAAGTATACGTAGCGATGAACGCTATGTTCCATAACGACAAAGTAGAAGAATTAAAAGCTTACGTTTCATTTTTACAAGAGGTAAACGTAGATGCAGTTGTATTTGGAGATCCAGCAGTATTAATGACGGTGCGTGAGGTTGCACCAAATATGAAAATGCATTGGAATACGGAAACAACAGCAACGAACTGGTTTACATGTAACTACTGGGGACGCAAAGGTGCAAAACGTGCTGTGCTCGCACGTGAATTAAGCTTAGATGAAATTGTTGAATTAAAAGAGAAAGCTGAAGTGGAGCTGGAAGTACAAATTCACGGTATGACATGTATGTTCCAATCGAAACGTTCATTAGTAGGAAACTATTTTGAGTATCAAGATCGTAATCTGGAAATTGAAAAGAAAAAATATGAAGAAAATATGTTCTTACATGATCCGGAACGTAATAATAAATATCCAATTTATGAAGATGAAAATGGTACTCATATTATGAGTCCAAATGATATTTGTTTCATTGATGAGTTAGATGAACTGATTGATGCTGAAATTGATAGCTTGAAAATTGATGGTGTGCTAAAAAACTCTGAGTACATTATTGAAGTGACAAAGAAATATCGTAAGGCAATTGATTTATGTGTAGAAGATCGTGATGCGTATTATGACGTGAAAGACGATTTATATAAAGAAATTGAAGAAATCCAACCGGTGAATCGTCGGTTAGATACTGGATTCTTCTTTAAAGAAACGGTTTACTAAAGAGGAGGGTGTAGGATATGACTGTACAAGAAATTTCACGTGTAATCGATGGAAAACGCGTTATTGTGAAAAAACCTGAACTGCTAATCCCTGCAGGTAATTTAGAAAAATTAAAAGTAGCTATTCATTACGGTGCAGATGCTGTATATTTAGGTGGACAAGAATTTGGTCTTCGTTCAAATGCAGGTAACTTTACGCTAGAAGAAATGGCGGAAGGCGTAGAATTTGCAAAGAAATATGGTGCAAAAATATACGTAACAACAAATATCTTTGCTCATAACGAAAATATGGATGGGCTAGAAGAATATTTAAGAGGGATTGAAAAAGCTGGTGTAACGGGTATTATCGTTGCAGATCCTCTTATTATTGAGACGTGTAAACGTGTAGCACCTTCTGTTGAAGTGCATTTAAGTACACAGCAATCATTGTCTAACTGGAAAGCGGCTCAGTACTGGAAGGAAGAAGGATTACACCGTCTTGTATTAGCTCGTGAAGTCGGCTATGAAGAAATGAAGGAAATTAAAGAGCATGTTGATATTGAAATTGAGGCATTCGTCCACGGTGCAATGTGTATTGCATACTCTGGAAGATGTACATTAAGTAACCATATGACAGCACGTGACTCTAACCGTGGTGGTTGTTGCCAGTCTTGTCGCTGGGATTATGACTTAGTTCAAACAGTATCACAACATAAAGAAGCAGAAGAACTTCCTTTATTCCAAGAAGGCGATGCTCATTTTGCAATGAGTCCAAAAGATTTAAATCTAATTCTTTCGATTCCGAAAATGATCGAAATTGGAATTGACAGCTTGAAAGTAGAAGGGCGCATGAAATCTATTCATTACGTAGCAACAGTAGCAACTGTATATCGTAAAGTAATTGATACGTATTGCGCGGATCCTGATAATTTTGAGTTTAAACAGGAATGGTTAGATGAACTTGATAAATGTGCAAATCGTGATACAGCTCCTGCATTCTTTGAAGGGGTTCCTGGGCACTTAGAACAAATGTATGGAAATCATAGTAAGAAAACAACGTATGATTTTGCTGGTTTAGTGTTAGATTATAATGAAGAAACAGGCATTGTGACGTTAGAGCAGCGTAATTACTTCAAACCTGGCCATGAAGTTGAATTCTTTGGACCAGAAATAGAAAACTTTACACAAACGGTGGAGAAAATTTGGGATGAGGATGGAAACGAATTAGATGCAGCGAGACATCCGCTGCAAATCGTGAAATTCAAAGTGGATCAACCAGTGTATGTGAACAACATGATGCGCAAAAGCATACATCAATAAGAAAGAGTGGTATTTGAATGGGGACGAATAAGCCGGTTGTAATTGGAATTGCTGGTGGTTCAGGATCAGGTAAAACAAGTGTAACAAAAGCAATTTTTGATCAATTTCAAGGTCATTCCATTTTAATTTTGGAGCAAGATTATTATTACAAAGATCAAAGCCATTTGCCAATGGAAGAGCGTTTAAAAACAAATTACGATCATCCATTAGCATTTGATAATGACTTACTAATTGAGCACTTACAGCAGTTGCTTTCATATAAGCCGGTTGCGAAGCCCGTATATGATTATACATTGCATACACGCTCAGAAGAAATTATTCCAGTAGAACCGAAAGATGTAGTTATTTTAGAAGGGATTCTAATCTTAGAAGACCCACGTCTTTGTGAGCTAATGGATATTAAAGTGTTTGTTGATACGGACGCTGACCTTCGTATTTTACGTCGTATGCAACGCGATATTAAAGAGCGCGGTCGTACAATGGATTCTGTCATTGAACAATATGTGAATGTTGTACGCCCAATGCATAATCAATTTATTGAGCCTTCTAAGAAATTTGCGGATATTATTATTCCAGAAGGTGGACAAAATCATGTTGCAATTGATATTATGGTTACAAAAATCGCAACAATTCTTGAAGAAAAAGTGAATTTGTAATAGCATAGTAAAAGATATACGATAGGAAGGGATTTTTTCCCTTTCTATCGAATACAATGAAACATGCCAACCTCAT
The DNA here is from genome assembly GCF_036965845.1 of Bacillus sp. JJ1127. Classification (NCBI taxonomy): domain Bacteria; kingdom Bacillati; phylum Bacillota; class Bacilli; order Caryophanales; family Bacillaceae; genus Bacillus; species Bacillus sp. JJ1127. The sequence goes on from NZ_JBALQK010000043.1 coordinate 40,313, forward strand.
CTATCTATAGGTGAGGGCATATTTATATGAACTTTCCATACATATCTTCTTTATATGAGGAAGAATTGGAAAATACGGGGTTGTATGTGACAACTCCGCTAGTGCATGTGTACTAGGAACCTCCGCTATAGGATAAAGCGGAGGAGTTTTCATATTGAACTCCTCTTTTTTGGGGGATTGGTATATAAAAGGAGTGGAAAACATGGCAACAGAAAAAACATACCCTATGACGCAAGAGGGTAAACAAAAATTAGAAAACGAGCTTGAGCAATTAAAAACAGTAAAACGTAAAGAAGTTGTAGAACGTATTAAAATCGCACGTAGCTTCGGCGATCTTTCTGAGAACTCTGAGTATGATGCAGCGAAAGATGAGCAAGCATTCGTAGAAGGACGTATTACACAACTAGAAAATATGATCCGTAATGCAGTTATCATTGAAGACAATGGTGAAGAGTCTACAGTTGTAGCATTAGGTAAAACAGTAACGTTTAAAGAATTACCAGATGGTGATGAAGAAGCTTACACAATTGTTGGTAGCGCAGAAGCAGATCCATTTGAAGGAAGAATTTCTAACGATTCTCCAATCGCAAAAAGCTTATTAGGTAAGCAAATTGGTGAAAAGGTAGCAATCCAAACACCAGGTGGAGAAATGCAAGTAGAAATTATCTCTGTAAAATAATAAAAAAGGTT
>NZ_JBALQK010000043.1:41028-53977 GCF_036965845.1 Bacillus sp. JJ1127
AACCTTTTTTATTATTTTAGTCTTTCTTATTTCGTACATGTGCTCAAGACTTTGGGGTAATTGCCTTTTATAGGGAAGAAAAACAATATTTAGCCCGCTATTTGTGACACTGACTTGTAGTATCATGGTAGCAAGAAAGATACAAACGCTCATTATGTTTTGTATAAAAGGAACAACACCTCGTCTAAACTAAAATAGACGAGGTGTTGTTTTATGAAAATCAAGCGGAGAATTATGATCACCTTACTCTGTTTTACATGTATGATGCTCGCATTACTTGGTAGGCTAGCACAAATACAACTGATAGCTACTGAGTCATTTACGGATAAGCATATCAATTTAATTGAAAAAAGTGTTGCTCAGCGTACACAAGCAGTTACAGTGGATGACGGTAGGGGGCATTTTGTTGATCGAAATGGAACGGAACTTGGTGAAGTAAAATATCCAGTGTTAGTTATTTTTCCATTTCTACAAATAAAAAATGACATGTTAGAGAAAATTACGCATATTATTGGTGTGCCAGGGCAAGACGTAAAGGCACAAATGAAGGATAAACAGAAACCATTTATATTTCAAAGAGGTGATAGACCGTTCCGGTTAACGAAAGAACAGATGGAGAAGATTAATCGTGCTGATATGTTAGGTATGGTAGCAACTGAAGTCAGGATGAAACAAATATCAGAAGCAGAACATGTAATCGGTGCAGTAGGAGAAAACGAGAAGGAATTTCAAAAACGATACGGAGAGATGAAAAAGTTACCTAGCCAAACACCGATTGGTATTTCCGGATTGCAACAATCATTTGATGAATTTCTAATGACTGATGGAGAAACAAAAGTATTATATCAAGTAGACAGGCAGGGAGAACCGATTTTTGGAAAACAAGCAAAATATACATCCCCTGGAAATCCATTTTATCCCGTTACGATTCAAACAACGATAGAAAAATCATTGCAACAAAAAGCAGAAGAGCTTCTACAAATGCATGGAATAAAAAAAGGTGGATTAGTACTACTTGATGTGAAAAAGAGTGAAATTTTAGCAATGGTGAGTAAACCATCTTTACAGACGAATGATGAGCGTACATATCAGCAAGCGGTGGAAAACCAAATGTTAACGCCTCATTTTCCTGGTTCTGTTTTTAAGACAGTAATAGCTGCTGCGGCAATTGATCAAAATCTTGTTCAGCGTAACCGTACGTTTAACTGTGATACAGATCCATATGGTGAAAAACTTCCGCAAGTTAGGATGGGCCAATTAAACTTTAAAGACAGCTTTGCTAGAAGCTGTAACCGCACATTTGCTGTGCTTGGTAACGAATTGATGCAAAAGGATAAAAAGGTGATAGAAGCATATTTAGAGGCGTTAGGAGCAAGCGGAGAAGTTGGATGGAAGGGTTCCGTGTTCCATACAACGGAGTTTAAACAATTGCCAGAAGAAAAGGATGCGATTGTTTGGAATGGGGAAGAAAATAAAGGCAGTCATAAAGCGATTGCTCAAACGACAATTGGGCAAAAGGATGTGCGAATATCCCCTTTAGCTATTGCAAATATGATGGCAACGATTGCCCGCGGTGGAGAGAAGCGGGAAGTAAAGGCTGTAAAAGAAGTACGATATAAAAACGGAACGAGTTTTTTTCAATTTGAAGATCATAAGTTGGAAGGAAGACAACTTCCTTATGAAACGGTAAGAAAAGTACAAGAATTATTAAGAAATGTAGTAACAATGGAGAAAGGGACTGGTTCGGTCTTTCAATCATCGCCCTTATCTATCGCTGGAAAATCTGGGACTGCACAAACAGGAAAAGGAAATCGGGTAAATCGTTGGTTTGCGGGTTATTTTCCCTATGAAAATCCAAGGTATGCTTTAGTTGTAGTCGACATAGAAACCGCTAATGACCAAAATCGTGTAACACCGATTTTTAAAGAATTCGTGGAAGAAATTGCGCGTTTGGAAGACTAGAAGTAATCTTGCAATAGTTTACTAAATGTTTTCATTTCATGAAAATATCATTGTAATTGTTCAACCTTTTTAGATTTAATGTTACAATAGCAAGTAGGAAAAACTGCATGGAGGTTTGAAAGAATGGCAGGAGGATCTAGATTCCAAGAGAAACAACAAAAACGTCGTCAAAACGGTGTTTTAAATATTGCGATTGCTATCGTATTGCTAGCAGTCATTGTTGTAGCGTACCAAATATTCTTTACTTCTGATACGACAGAACAAGCATCTTCGAAAGAGAATAAAGCATCTCAGCAAACAACAAAGGATAATAAAACTGAGAAAACGAAAGAGAAGGAAGAAGCGAAGAAACAGGAGCAAGCAGAAGCAAAGAAAAAAGCTGAAGAAGAGAAACAAAAGGCTGAAGAAGCAGCAAAAGCAAACGAAAAGGTACCAGCTGAAAAAACACAGCCAAAGGCAACGGATGCTTATACAAAACCTTCTTGGAAACCAGTAGGTACAACGCAAGGTACAACACCGGCAATGACATTTCAAAAAGGATCAGCAGATTGGAATGAAATGAATCAAGCAATTGCCTCTGCAATTGAAGTGCCAGTAGATCAATTGATTATTCATCGTATTGGAAATAATGGTAAGAATAAAGCATACGGTAATGTTCAAGATAAGCAAACTGGGAAAAAATACTATGTAAATATTGACTGGGTAGACAATGAGGGTTGGAAACCAACGCTTGTTCAAACTCTAAACTAAAAGAGAGAGGTTCTTATAACCTCTCTCTTTTTTGTTAGCGTAATTTTTTTAATTTAAAATGAACAACAGCACTATAATAAGGTCTTTTGCTTTCAGGATCCATAATCATTTGATGAGAAATGTGATGAACTTCTAGCATAAGTGCTTTGTTATTATCAATTTGTTCGTTAATTTTCTTTTCTAAAGAAACTAAGTTTGCTGCCTCAAAAAATTCTACTTTATCTTCTAACATCTCAAAGGTAAATGACATAAAGACCGCCCCTCTCTACATAATCAAGTCTAGTGTAACAAAGAAAAGAAGGAAATACCATGTACATTTCGATTGACATTTTTACAAAGAAGGCATATCATACTGATAAAACCGATAAGAAAAAGGGGAATTCTTTATGGGTACAGAATTTAATGGTTTATTTGATGAATGGGCTCATACGTATGATTCATTCGTACAAGGCGAAGATATACAATATAAAGAAGTTTTCGCCCATTATGAGGACATTTTAGAGGATGTAGTAAACAAATCGTTTGGAAATGTATTAGAATTTGGTGTTGGTACTGGCAATTTAACAAATAAATTATTACTTGCCGGCCATACTGTTTACGGTATAGAACCGTCACGTGAAATGCGTGCTATTGCAAAAGAAAAATTGCCGAAAGAATTTTCAATTACAGAGGGAGATTTTCTCAAATTTGATGTCCCAGATACTATTGATACCATTGTAAGTACCTATGCATTTCATCATTTAACAGATGCTGAAAAAGATGTGGCAATTGCGAAATATAGTCAATTGTTGAACAAAGGTGGTAAAATAGTCTTTGCTGATACGATATTTGCAGATCAAGAAGCGTATGATAAAACTGTTGAAGCCGCAAAACAAAGAGGTTTTCATCAGTTAGCGAATGATTTGCAAACAGAATACTATACACGTATTCCGATCATGCAATCTATTTTTGAAAACAATGGCTTCCATGTAACGTTTTCGAGATTAAATCATTTCGTGTGGGTAATGGAGGCAACTAAGCAATAGAAAGAGGGATTAGATTGAGAATTGCTGTAATTGGAGCAATGGAAGAAGAAGTACGTATTTTACGTGACAAATTAGAACAGGCAGAAACAGAAATCGTTGCAGGTTGTGAATTCACGAAAGGGACATTAGCGGGACATGAAGTAATCTTGTTAAAGTCTGGTATCGGTAAAGTGAACGCAGCGATGTCAACGACAATTTTATTAGAGAGATACCAGCCTGAAAAAGTAATTAATACAGGTTCAGCTGGTGGATTCCACCAATCTTTAAATGTTGGGGATGTTGTTATCTCAACTGAAGTTCGCCATCATGACGTAGATGTAACTGCGTTTGATTATGAATATGGTCAAGTGCCAGGAATGCCGCCAGGATTTAAAGCTGATGAGGCATTAGTTGCATTAGCAGAGAAATGTATGAAAGCGGAAGAAAATATTCAAGTTGTGAAAGGGATGATTGCAACAGGTGATTCATTTATGAGTGATCCAAACCGAGTTGCAGCAATCCGTGATAAATTCGAAAACCTTTACGCAGTAGAAATGGAAGCTGCAGCGGTTGCACAAGTATGCCATCAATATGAAGTTCCATTTGTGATTATTCGTGCACTTTCTGATATTGCTGGTAAAGAGTCAAACGTTTCATTTGATCAATTTTTAGATCAAGCAGCTCTTCATTCTACAAACTTTATTGTAAAAGTACTAGAAGAGTTAAAATAATGTAACAAAAAGGCAACTGTCTCATATAAAGAAAATACAAACAGTTGCCTTTTTTTATTGGCAAATAAGGAGGAAACACGATGAAGGTGTATCGCGGGGTTCACGAATTAATCGGTCATACACCGATTGTAGAAATTACTCGCTTTTCACTTCCAGAGGGCGTTCGTTTATTTGCAAAGCTTGAATTTTATAATCCAGGTGGAAGCGTGAAAGATCGCTTAGGAAGAGAATTGATTGAAGATGCACTAGCAAAAGGGCTCGTGACACAAGGTGGAACGCTTATTGAGCCAACGGCGGGGAATACTGGTATTGGACTGGCACTTGCTGCACTAGAGCATAATTTACGTGTTATTGTTTGTGTGCCTGAGAAGTTTAGCGTTGAAAAACAAGAGCTAATGAAAGCACTCGGTGCAATGGTTGTGCATACATCAACTGAACAAGGGATGACTGGTGCAATTGCAAAGGCAAAAGAATTAGTAAGAGAAATTCCAAATTCATACTCTCCAAGTCAATTTGCAAATGATGCAAATCCACGCGCTTATTTCAAAACATTAGGCCCTGAGCTGTGGGAAGCATTGGATGGAGAAATTAACATATTTGTGGCAGGTGCAGGTACTGGTGGTACATTTATGGGGACTGCGTCTTATTTAAAAGAACAAAATCGTGAAATTAAAACAGTAATTGTAGAACCAGAAGGATCTATTTTAAATGGTGGTGAGGCTGGTTCACATGAAACAGAAGGAATTGGTCTTGAATTCATTCCACCATTTTTAAAACCGTCTTATTTTGATGAAATTTATACCATTTCTGATCGAAATGCATTTAGACGCGTGAAAGAGTTAGCACAGAAAGAAGGCCTTCTTGTTGGTAGTTCTTCAGGTGCGGCATTTCATGCAAGCCTATTAGAAGCTGAAAAGGCAAAACCAGGTACGAATATTGTCACGATTTTTCCAGATAGTAGTGAGCGTTATTTAAGCAAAGACATATACAAAGGATGGGAATAAAAATGAGAGCAAAAACAAAGTTAATTCATGGTATTCGCATAGGAGAACCCTCAACTGGATCTGTAAACGTACCAATTTATCAAACAAGTACGTATAGACAAGAAGCAGTTGGTAAACATCAAGGGTACGAATATTCACGTACAGGTAATCCAACGCGTGCAGCATTAGAAGAAATGATTGCTGTATTAGAAAACGGTCATGCAGGCTTTGCGTTTGGTTCAGGAATGGCTGCTATTACAGCAACGATTATGTTGTTTTCAAAAGGGGATCATGTCATTTTAACAGATGACGTTTATGGCGGAACATATCGTGTCATTACAAAAGTATTAAATCGCTTCGGTATTGAACATACATTTGTAGATACAACAAATGTAAATGAGGTAGCAGAGGCAGTTCGTCCGAATACGAAGGCAATCTATGTAGAAACACCAACAAACCCATTATTAAAAATTACGGATATTAAGCAAATTTCTACATTTGCAAAAGAAAAAGGTTTACTAACAATTATTGATAACACATTCATGACACCATACTGGCAGTCACCAATTTCTCTAGGGGCAGATATTGTACTTCATAGTGCAACGAAATATTTAGGTGGACATAGTGATGTTGTTGCTGGTTTAGTTGTTGTAAATAGCCCACAATTAGCAGAAGATCTTCATTTTGTACAAAACTCAACAGGTGGTATTCTTGGACCACAAGACAGCTTCTTATTACTTCGTGGTTTAAAAACATTAGGAATCCGTATGGAAGAGCATGAAACAAACTCACGTGCGATTGCTGAGTTTTTAAACAATCACCCAAAAATAAATAAAGTGTATTACCCAGGTCTTAAATCACATTCGAATCATGAATTAGCAAAAGAACAAGCAAATGGATATGGTGCGATTATTTCATTTGATGTGGACAGTGAAGAAACGTTAAATAAAGTGCTTGAGAAAGTACAGTACTTTACACTTGCTGAAAGTTTAGGCGCGGTCGAAAGTTTAATTTCTATTCCAGCACAAATGACACACGCATCTATTCCAGCGGATCGCCGCAAAGAGTTAGGAATTACAGATACATTAATTCGCATTTCTGTTGGCATTGAAGATGGCGAAGATTTAATTGAAGATTTAGCACAAGCGTTAGCATAATGAACAAGCACTGCTACATAGGGCGGTGCTTGTTTTTAGATCAGTTTGTGAAATATTTCACAAATTAGACACACACAAATAAAAATATTTCGTGTATATTAGATTCATGAAACAATGTTCACACATAAACTTGTGAAAAGTTTCACAAACAATGGGATTCATGTAGGAAAAGTAACTCTATTTTTTTACGCCAATATGGACTTATTAAGACCCTTAGGGACTATTTGGGTCCATATAGCAGAATAGGAGGAAATTACATGGTAGTCAAAGAGAAAGTTGTAAATGAAACGCAAGAAGTAACAGAAATGATTGAAACGTTAGTGAATAATGGTAAAAAATCTTTACAAGTATTAGAAGGTTTTACACAGGAACAAGTTGATAAAATTGTACATGAAATGGCACTTGCGGGTGTGGATCAACATATGCCGCTTGCGAAAATGGCTGTTGAAGAAACGGGACGCGGTGTATATGAGGATAAATGTATTAAAAATATTTTTGCAACTGAATATATCTGGAATAGCATAAAAAATGACAAAACAGTGGGAATTATTCGTGAGGATCCGCATGAGGAAGTAATAGAAATTGCAGAGCCGGTCGGTGTGGTTGCTGGGGTAACGCCAGTAACAAATCCAACTTCAACAACGATGTTTAAAGCGATCATTGCGATGAAAACAAGAAACCCAATTATTTTTGCATTCCACCCTTCAGCGCAGCAATGTTCTATCGCTGCTGCAAAAACAGTGCGCGATGCTGCAGTGAAAGCTGGTGCACCAGAGAACTGTATTCAATGGATTGAAAAGCCTTCTGTTGAGGCAACAAAACAATTAATGAATCATGAAGGTGTAGCGCTTGTTTTAGCAACTGGAGGAGCAGGAATGGTGAAATCAGCATATTCTACTGGTAAACCAGCTCTAGGAGTAGGACCAGGTAACGTTCCATGCTACATGGAAAAATCAGCGAACGTGAAACGTGCTGTAAATGATGTGATTTTATCGAAAACGTTTGATAACGGTATGATTTGTGCTTCTGAACAAGCAATTATCGTAGATAAAGAAATCTATAATGATGTGAAACAAGAAATGATAGCGAACAATTGTTACTTTGTAACAGAAGATGAACGAAAAAAATTAGAGAAACTTGTTATTAATGAGAATACATGTGCAGTAAATAGTGATATCGTTGGGAAATCGCCTTATTATATTGCGGCATTAGTAGGAATTACTGTACCAGAAGACACAAAGATGCTTGTAGCTGAAATTAAAGGAGTCGGCGCAGCTTATCCGTTATCTCGTGAAAAATTAAGTCCAGTATTAGCTTGTATAAAAGCAAATTCATTAGAAGAAGGATTGAAGCATTGTGAAAACATGTTAGAGCTTGGCGGTTTAGGACATTCTGCGGTTATTCACTCTACAAATCCGGAAATACAAAAACAGTTTGGCTTACGTATGAAAGCATGTCGTCTTATCGTAAATGCTCCGTCATCACAAGGCGGAATTGGTGATGTATATAATGCCTTCATTCCATCACTTACACTTGGATGCGGATCATACGGAAAGAACTCTGTATCTCAAAACGTAACAGCAACACATTTAATGAACGTAAAGAGACTTGCAAATAGAAAAAAGAATATGCAGTGGTTCAAGCTGCCACCAAAAATTTATTTTGAAAAACACGCTACACAGTATTTAGCAAGTATGCCGAACATTTCACGTGCATTCATTGTAACAGATGCTGGAATGGTGCAGCATGGATATGTTGATGTAGTAACGCATTATTTAGCCCAACATAGAAATGATGTAAAAGTAGAAATATTTTCTGAAGTAGAACCAGATCCTTCAGATGAAACTGTATTTAAAGGTGCAGAAATGATGAGAAGCTTCAAACCGGACGTTATTATTGCTCTTGGCGGCGGGTCAGCGATGGATGCAGCAAAAGGAATGTGGCTATTTTATGAGCACCCAGAAACAGAATTCTTTGGTATAAAACAAAAGTTTTTAGATATTAGAAAACGTACATGTAAATATCCAAAACTAGGAACTAAAGCGCAGTTTGTTGCGATTCCAACAACATCTGGAACAGGTTCAGAAGTGACACCATTTGCGGTTATTACAGACAAAAAGAACAATATAAAATACCCGCTTGCTGACTATGAATTAACACCAGATGTAGCGATTGTTGATCCGCAATTTGTAATGACAGTACCACCGCATGTAACAGCAGATACTGGAATGGATGTATTAACACATGCCATTGAAGCATACGTGTCTATCATGGCAAATGATTACACAGATGGTTTAGCGTTAAAAGCAATTGATCTTGTGTTTAAATATTTACCAAGAGCATATAAAGATGGCAATGACGAAGAAGCACGTGAAAAAATGCATAACGCTTCAGCAATTGCTGGGATGGCGTTTGCGAATGCATTTCTTGGTATTAACCATAGCTTGGCACATAAAATTGGACCGGAATTTCATATTCCGCATGGCCGTGCGAATGCGATCTTAATGCCGCATGTCATTCGCTATAATGCAATTAAACCGAGAAAACATGCACTGTTCCCAAAATATGAGCACTTTGTTGCAGATGAGCGTTACGCACATATTGCGAGAACGCTTGGGCTTCCAGCAAGCACAGTGGAAGAAGGTGTGGAATCATTAGTACAAGCCATTATTGCTCTTGGAAAAGAATTAAATATTAATATGAGCATTGCTGGCCAAGGTGTTGAAAAAGAAGCATTTGAAGCGGTTATTGATGTACTTTCTGAACGAGCATTTGAAGATCAGTGTACAACAGCAAATCCAAAATTACCGCTGATTTCAGAGCTGAAAGAAGTGTATATGCAAGCTTATAAAGGTGTATAGAAAATTTGAAAGAGCCGCTTAGCAGCGGCTCTTTTTACTTTGGAAAACTTCTCCCTTACTGGTTGTATTTACTTGCCTCTGAAACTATTAGAATATGATACAGTGAGAAAGAGGAGTGGTAGATGTATGAAAGAATTACAACAGAAAATAGCAGATTATATTCGCTTCGGTCAAGTTCTTCTTGCGGTAGGAACATTTTTAATGATAGGTTTATTGCTTCCTAATGAGGGAAGAGAAATGATGCAATTCTTGGCGATGATGGGTGGCATTGTTTTATTTTTAGGTATATCATTTTTCTTTTTCAAACGTGCTAAAGAGTTGCGCAATCGGTTAGAGGAGAGCGAATATGAATAAGATTGCTAGATGAAACGCTACAAAAAGAGTGGATCTTTTTATAGCGTTTTTTTGCATAAATAAAATTTTTCAGGAAATGTATACAGTAGACAAGTTTTTTGTTTACTGCTTTTTTTTCGTTAAAACTTGTATATCACTATAGTCTGTAATGATAAAATCCGCATAAGGCATTAATTCTTCTATAGCATGCTTATGATTAGCGATACCTACAGCAATACTACCAGCATCTTTGGCCATTTTTACATCTACAACAGTATCGCCAACAATTTGTGAAAATTTCTGTTTTCGTAGTCTATCAATTTCTTGCCAAAACGGAATAGCTTGAAACAATGTACCATCTTTATCAAAGGCAATTGCTTTTGTTTCAATAACCTCTCCTGAAATTTGAATTTTTCCCATATTTTATGTCACCTCGTTTATAATAGATATAAAGCTTACCATAAACTGTACACTCTGAAATCCATTACAGCTACAGCAAGAATGGATATTTCCAAATTGTTTTGGATTGAAGGACGGAAAAAAGGTGATACATAGCATCCATTCCATGCAAAACACGCCAGATGCAATCTTTACAGGCAGTGATGAAATAGCTGCTGGCATGATTATGACAGCACAAAGATTGAACATTTGTATTCCGAAAGATTTTGGTGTTATAGGATTTGATAATCAAGAACTTTCGATGATGATGAATCCTAATATAACGACGATACAAACTTCTATTAAAAATATAGCCAAAGCTTCTATTGCTTTATTGTATAAACAATTACAAGGAGAACCTGTACAGCAGATTCGATTGCCTATTTCAGTTATAGTAAGAGAATCTACGAGAAAGGAGTAAGGGTATGTTTCATACAGACCGTTTACAATTTCGTAAGTATACGATGGATGACTTAGAGTTTTACGCTTCCTTATGGCAAAATGAGAAAGTGATGCGCTATATTGGGAGTGGGACTCCCAAAACATATATGCAGTGTAAAAAAAGCCTCGAAAGCTGGGTTCTTCCAGGTTATAAAAATGGTCTAGGATTATTTTTGATGATTGAAAAGGATACAGGGATATCAATTGGGCATGCAGGGCTTGTAAGGCAGCAAGTAGAAGGAAAAGAAGAAATTGAAATTGGCTATTGGTTACTTCCAGAATATTGGGGGAAAGGATATGCAAAAGAAGCCGCGGCAGCGTTCCGGGATTATGGCTTCCAAGCATTAAGACTAAATAAGCTCATCTCTCTTATTAATCCGGATCATCCGGCTTCTATCTTTGTTGCCCGAAAAACAGGAATGAGTTATGAGAAGACAGCATCATTTCATGGAATAGATGTTCTTGTATATGCAATTAAAAGAACAGGATAAATCCTGCTCTTTTAAAGAATGAGACCACTAAATACCATTAATATATTTAAAACTACATGCCATATAATAGCTGGTATTATACTCTTTGACTTCACAACAATTCCTCCATAAAATACACCAGCTAAAATGAATGCAGTGCAAATACTCCAAGGAAAATCTAAAGAGTAATGTTGTAAACCAAAACCGATGCTTGTAAGTACGACAGCACATTTTTCACCAAGCTGATTTGAAAAATGACGCAGTAAGATTCCTCGCCAAATACATTCTTCTAGTACACCATTGATAATCGAAAACAATAAAGCAAATAACAAAATATGTTGTATGTAAGACCATTCTTTTTGCAGTAGAAAAGGTGTAAAGGTGATGATGTTAATAGAAATTGCGATGATAAGAAACATATAAATTTTCGCTTGATGAGGTCCACTCCAAATAAAAGGCATACGTAAAGTATTATTCCACTGTGGTGGATGCCAATTTAGAGATATCCGCTGTTTGCGTGCAAGAGCATCTAAGAGAAATGGCACAAAAACAAGAAGTAGGCAAAGACGTTTTACAATAATCGTTAGTTCTCTTGAAGAAAATGAAATTTGATTCATAGCAGATAAATAAAGGGAAAATCCAATCCCAAATAAAAGAGCAGTCCATACAAAATGATGATAATGTTGCTTTTTAAGTAAAGGAAGTAATGTAAGAAGCCATAGACTCAAAAATACTATATTAGTAGTTTGCACGGTAATCATAAGAAGTGTAAAAGAAAATAAACATAATAATTTCCCCATCTTTTTCTCTTTTTAAAAAGGTAATATTTAACTCTTAAAGAATAGTATATAGCAATAAAAGGGGGAATGGGATTGTATATTTATCATAATGGGCTCATTATTCGAGAAGGAACGACAGGTGTACCAGCTTATGCAATTAAAAGTTTATTCGAAGATGCAGGCTGGAGTAACAATAGCATTCCATCTTGGCAAATTGAAAAATTTACGATAGCATTTGAAAATTCCACGTGGGCTTTTACGATTTGGGATGATGAAGAAATGATTGCGATGGTTCGTGTCATTTCTGACCAGATAATGGCTGCCAATATTATGGATTTAGTTGTGAAGTGTGAATATAGAGGAAAAGGATTAGGAAAGAAGCTCGTTTCCCTTTGTATGCAGAAACTACCCCATGGAGATTGGCTCGCCCATACATCTGCTAATAATTTTGATTTTTATCGTAGTTGCGGATTTGAAGTGCGAGATTTATCACAGAATGGGACATGTGCTTATTACGGTTATCATGAAGCGAAAAAGCAGGGACATCGATAGAAAGATTAAAAACTATAAAATGAACAATCATTCATTTTATAGTTTTTTTATGTTAATATTATAAAGAAAATTCAGAAATTTAAAAGGGGGATAAAAATGAATATAAAAGTCGGGGATACACTTCAGTATGAAAGAACATTTACAGAAGAAGAAGTTCGTGAATTTGCTCATCTTACAGGTGATAAAGGAAGACACCATATGGAGCATGATGAGCAGGGGCGTTTAATGGTGCATGGTTTATTAACTGCAAGCATAGGTACGAAAATTGGTGGAGACTTACATTACATAGCACGGGAATTGGTAAGTGAATTCATCAGGCCTGTTTTTACTGGAGATACAATTACTTGTGATGTAACTCTCATAAGTGTCGAACAAATGGAGGGGTATAAAAAGGTATCTATAGAGTCGGTGTATCGTAATCAAAAAGGGAAAGAAGTATTAGTAGGATCAAGTCATGGAATTGTACGAGAATAATACAAAAAGCCTGT
>NZ_JBALQK010000043.1:54022-62211 GCF_036965845.1 Bacillus sp. JJ1127
ACAGGCTTTTTGTATTATTTGCATTGCTGTTTAATATACACGCTTTCGATTTTCAGCATGGCTGGAGATAAGTAATAATGCAGATTCCTCGCCAATATTGCGCACAATATGCGGTACGCATGCACTCCAGGAAAAAGAATCTCCTTCTTCTACAATTGCAATATCTTCTCCGTGCTGCACTTCTAATTTTCCACGTAACACAAGATGGCATTCTTCACCTTCATGAGCATTTGGTATGTTTTCTTTTGGGAACCCAATTGGGATTTCTACTAAAGATAAACGAAGACCACCTTGTTCAGCGACATGCTCAATTCTCTGCTCATCTTTTCCGTACACACTGTATTTTCGCTCTTCTTTTTTTACAATTTTCATGCGATCTTTTTGTTCAAGTAACAAATAAGGGAGAGGAACGTTTAAAAAATTAGAAATGGTTTCTAAAGTTGAAATGGATGGCGAGGTTTTATTATTTTCAACCTGACTCATAAAACCTTTAGAAAGTCCTGTTCCTTCACAAATTTGGGCGATTGTGATGCCTCTGCGTTGACGAATTTCACGTATTGCAGAACCAATGTTCATAAAATCAATCTCCTTTTTGTAAACAACTATTTGTATCATAGCAAAAAAATTATATTTTTTCTCAAGAAAAATGAATTGACGAATAAAAAAAATTATTGTATGTTTTGTAATGAGAATAAAAGTTTTGTATAACAAAACAATAAAGGAGAGAAAGAAATGAATCAACAAATTGGTAATTTAATTATTCGTATCGTGTTAGGAATAACATTCTTCATGCACGGTTTAACAAAATTCCAATCAGGAATTGACAATATTGCAGGATGGTTTACAAGTATTGGTTTACCAGGTGGCCTTGCGTATGGCGTAGCAACAGCAGAATTAGTCGGTGGTCTATTATTAATTGTCGGTTTAGGTGTAAGATATATCGGGTTATTATTTGCATTAATTATGGTTGGAGCAATTATAAAAGTAAAATGGTCAGCTGGTTTACTAGGAGATGGAAAGAATCCTGGATTTGAATTAGAACTTGCATTATTAGCAATGGGTCTTTACTTATTTGTTGCGAAAGCTGATGGTTTTGTAGATAATTTCTTAAAAGCCACGGTATTTAAAAAAGACTAATTGAACCTGGGGGTATAACAATATGAGCTTTCAACTTCATCCAAATACAACACTCGGCGTTGTTCATTTACACGTATCGAATACACAAAAGTCAATTGCATTTTACACAGATGTATTACGAATGAAAGTGATCAAAGAAGAGGAAACGATCGTTACGTTTGGTAATGAAGATAATGAACCCCTTCTTATAATAGAAGAGAAAGAGAATGCTCTTCCAAAGCAAAGAGGCCGCACTGGTTTATACCACTATGCAATCTTATTGCCAAGCAGAAAGGATTTAGCAAACATCCTTCTTCATCTTGTACAAAAAGTATATCCGTTACAAGGCGGAGCAGATCATTACTTTAGCGAAGCTATTTATTTGTCTGACCCGGATGGAAATGGAATTGAAATTTATCATGATCGTCAAAGAGAAGTGTGGCGTGATGAAGAGGGAGAGCTTCCATTTGTTAGTAACCCATTAGATGGTGAAGGATTATTACAACAAGGAAGTGCATGGAATGGGTTTCCAGGTGGTACGGTAATGGGACATGTTCACTTCCATGTAGCTGATTTAGAAGAAGCAAGACGTTTTTATGTGGATGGACTTGGATTTGAAGTAACAATCCCAGCTCGTAATGGTGCATTGTTTGTTTCAGCCGGTGGATATCATCACCATATTGGTTTTAATACATGGCAAGGTGAAGGGATACCACAGCAAATGCCAAATTCTGTTGGCTTGAAATATTTCACAATTGTACTAGCTGATGAGAAAGAAAAAGAGCAAGTATGTGAAAGCTTAAAATATATTGGCGCTATTGCGACGTACAAAGATGGAATACTACAAGTAGAGGATCCATTTGGTCACTGTATTCATTTCATTGTAAAAGGAGAAGCCTAAATAAGGCTTCTCCTGTTTATTTTCTTATAATTGCTTTTTCATTTTGTAAAAAGAGTTCATCAAATTGTTTTGCTAGCTCAAAATCAAGTTTTGTTAAGCCTTTTGCATTCCATGATGACAAAGTGATAATGACTGCTTTATACTGGATAAGGATAAATGGATGGTGATTATGTTCTTCTGATAGTTTGGCGGCTTCAGAGACAAATTCGACACCTTTTAAGTAGTCGGAAAACATATATTTTCTTTCAATCCATTTTTCATCTTTCACTGTCCATTTATCTAACTTCATCAATTCCTCTTGTACTTCTTCATTTGTTAGGCGTTGCATCATTTTTCACATCCTTTATTGGAAGTAGGGTAAGTCCATTATGAATTAAACGTTGTACAGATTCGTTTTCTGTAAAAGCAGAGAGCTGCTCTTGTAATGTAGCAGATGTTTCGTGTCCTTTGTTATATTCTAAAAGCAATTCTAAAATTTCAAGGCGAAGCAACCATTCTTTTGCGTAGAACTTATTTAATACTTCTTGAATGGCTACTAACTGTTCTACATGTGAATCTTGTAATGCTCCTTCGTTTCGAATATCACGAACCGTTTGATACATGCGATCAAGTTCCGTTAATGCAAGTGGCGTTGGTTCTTCTTCTTTTTCTTCATCCATCTGGAAGAATGCGGCTGCATCTGCTGCGCCCGGGAATACAGAAGTAATTTTTGAACCAACTGCCATATCAAACGCTCCCCATGAAGCAGCAAATAATAGACGATCTTTGTAGACAACTGTGCAATCAGTAAATGAGATAAGAGCAATCTTCTCATCGTTTTTCACAATGTCTGTTACGGTTCCTTTTACATGAACACCGCTTGTAAAGGAAAGTTCGGCATGATTACCGATAATAATGCCTAATGATTGTAATGTTTCTGCTGTACAGTCCTCTAATGCAATATTACCTTCTAACCAACCAACCGGTGTGCCAAATCCATCTTGGTGTACAGCTGTAGAATGATTCGCTAGTTGTTGATTGTTTAGCGCTAATGCGGTTGGTGTATTTGTTTTCATGTAAATCACTTCACCAGTATCATTTTGAATTGTTTCTGCAAATGTGCCTGTAATTTGTAACCCACTACTTAGTTCAGCTGTTGCTGTATTTTCAGAGCGGATTGCTTTTTCTAAGCCCTCTGTGCCTCCTGTCTTGAAAGCCATTGTTTCAGAGAACTTTTCAAGCGCTTCTGTTAATTCTTCAAATGACTCACAAACAAATAGTTGAGGTTGCATTTTCGTCACATCATAGGTCGTTTTTGTGCAAGCTTCAATTGAGAATGGAACCTTTTTTACAGCGTCTGTTAAACAATATTTGCTCTCACCGACGGAGGAAAGAAGGCCAGCACCGTAAATTTTAGGATTATTTATATCTCCAATTAATCCATACTCGACCGTCCACCAGAATAGACGAGAAATTTGTTCTGCCTCTGATAATCCAGAAACAAGTTTTTGTTTTTCGATTACCTTTCTTTCGGCAGCTTCAACTTCTTCGGGTGTAGAAGTTGGACTTTCTTTCACGATTGTTAACGTGCGCACTGCTTCAAAAGCGTCATGTTCTTCTTTTGTTGAGAAAGCTTTTGCTCCAATTTGTCCAAATCGTTGTACATACTTTGCATATGTAGGATCAAGTAAGATTGGTGCATGACCAGCCGCCTCATGAACAATATCAGGAGCTGGTGTATATTCGATATTCTCTACTTTACGAATATCTGTTGCGATCGGTAATAAACCATGACCTTGGAAATCAAAGAATGCTACGCCAGGGATAAGTCCATCAATTGTTACTGCGCCCCAGCCGCTTGGTGCTAAGCATTCATTCATTTCTTCAACCTTTGGAATTGCATCTATATTAATACCAGATGATTGTAGCCCGTTGACATAGGCTGGATGGGCAACATCTTTGAGGAAACTATGATTTTGTCTCATAATGTAACGCCACACAGCGTGGTTAACTGGTGTGTACTGATTATAATGTTGCTTAGATACAAATGGTTTTAAATGTGATGGAATTTCTGTTTTTTTTGTCATTGATACATCCTCCTTTTTTATCTGTAAACATTGCTACGGTTTCTTTGGCATATATCACCACCTTTCAATCATTGTAAGCGCTTATAAAATTTTATCATAAGATTCGGAATTATTTAATATTTCTTTTGTGAGAAACAGAAAAAGCCCCTATCGGAAACTCCGATAGGGGCGAAAAAATCGCGGTACCACCCTATTTGTAAGCAAGAATGTGCTTACTTATCAGTTATTGATAACGGAAAAATCCGTCTCTTCCTTCATGCAATAAATAGCACTACGAAAAAGAAGTTCCAGAATTGTAATTCGCACTTGTATATGTACTGATTCACACCAACCATCAGCTCTCTGAGACAGGGATATAAGTTACTACTGCGATTCTTTCAACGCGTAATATATGAATTTGTTTAAAAAGGGGGATGCAAAAAAGTCCCTATCGGAAACTCCGATAGGGACGATAGAAATTGCGGTACCACCCTACTTGTAAACAGAAAAATTGTTTACCACTCACTTTAAGATAACGGAAAGACCCGTCTTTCCCTTCATGCTTACTTGCACTATGGGAAAGAAGCTCCAGAATTGTAATTCACGCTTGTATGTGTACTGATTCGCACCAACCATCAGTTCTCTGAGACAGGGATATAAGTCGCTACTAGGATTCCTCCAAAGCCGATATATAATTCGTTTAACTAAACTATGTTTTGTATTATGAAACTATATTTGAAAAGTTGTCAACAATAATTTTATTTAAATAAAAAATGCAGGGAATGATAAGGTGGATGAGCGATAGGAGGATCGAAGAAAAATGTGGAAGCACCTTATTGTTTCTATTATCTGCATTTACTGTTTATGTGAAGCTGTGCCTACTGTTCAAGCTGAGATAAACGAGATAAAAGTAGCGTTTATTCGTGGTCATAATCTGTGGTTGAAAATAGATGGACAAGAAAAACAAATAACAAAAGGAGAGTACATAACAAAGCCAAAATGGTCACATGATGGGAAATGGATTGCATACGCAAAGGGGGAAGAACAAAATCGACTTGAATTGTACCGAGTTGCGGATGGAAAAAAGATTGTCCCGTTTCATGCAGAAGCAACAAACTATCAATGGTCCCCGGTAGAAAATACAATTGCATTTGAATTTACAGGCACGTTAAATATATTTGATGCAGAAAAAAAGAATGCAACATTTGAAAATGTATCGTCAGGTGTAGGGGATTATGCATGGTACCCAGATGGAAAGAAATTTCTCGTATCTTCCACTGCTCAGCTGCTTTCGACAGGTTGGACAGGAGCGCAGTTATATGAAGTGCAAAGTGATGCTGGAATGAATCCAAATAAAATGAAGCACCTGTATTCATTGCCGAGTATGCAGGAGGATTTCCTAGCTTATGTTGCAAGTAATTTCAAGTGGTCGCCAAATCAAAAGTGGATTGCTTTTTTAGCTGAACCAACTGCCTCGTGGTCAGCTGATAGTAATACACTTTGTCTTTTGAAAGCGGATGGCAGTCATTTTGAAAAAGTGAATCAAATGTTACTAAACGGCAGGTGGATACAATGGGCTCCATCGAAAAATATATTAGCTTATATTGAAGGAAGCGGGAGGGTTGCGTTAGAGAATAAACATTTTAAAGTAAAAGAGTTACCTGCTCTTCAGCGAGAAAAATTTACTCCTAAAGGATATGTTGATTGGGATTTTACTTGGCATAACGACAAACTGCTTACTCTTTCAAGAGCAAGAGAAATGGAGTGGGCAAACGAAGAAGAAAAAAGGTCATTACCTTCTTTATATCAAGTTGATATTGAAACGGATTTACAACGAAAGATTACAATCCCTCCTAACAAATATGGAGATTATCACCCATTGTATATAAAACGCAACAAGCAGCTGACTTGGGTGCGTTCAAATCGCAAAACAGCTGACATGTGGCTGGCAAACCGTGATGGATCGAAAGCGAAGAAATGGATTAGAAATATTGATGTACTGGGGAGTTATTATGAGATGTGGAATTGGGATGATGTTGTTTCTGTAAAAGAGAACTAAAAAATGGATTCACCTAAAATTATTTTAGGTAAATCCATTTTTGCTGATGATTATTTGTGTGTTTTATTTGGTTTCTTTTTCCCAGGGTTCCCTTTGCCTTGGTGTTTTCTGTTCTGCTCGTCTTTCGCTTGTTTCTCTTGTATTGTGTCTAAAAAGTCGTTTGAGTTACTCATTGATATATCCTCCTCAGAGTTTCGTTTTATCCCGCATTAACGAACAGTAATACTCTCACCTCAAAATTTGGCGAAAGCAAAGAAGTTAGGTGGGAGATAAACTGCCCGTAAAAGCCCGATTGGTGAGGGCTGATTAAAGTTTCACTTTATCTCTGTTACTATAACCATTTGGGAGGAAAATCATGAGTTTGAAATGATGGATTAATGAATGAACAGGCTTAAGCGCTCAATTTTTTTCGATAATATAAATAAAAAACTCCATACATGATGAAAAGTATAATTAAAACTTGTAACTCAACATTTTCTTTTAAAATAGTGGCGAAGGGATCTGGTAAGTAAGGTGATTTTTCTCCTCCACCTAAACCTAATAATTTATTAAAAAGGCTAATTATACAAAACATAAAAATTCCTGACCAACTCGCTATAATTGCTTTATGCTTAATTTTTTGTTCTCGCTCATCATCTTTAATCCAAGGATTAGCAGTTTTATCACTACTAAAAAATCCATTTATGTATCCCCATATTATCATGCCGATAAAATAAATAAGCCATTTCATCTTTGTGAACCCTCCTAAAAAAATAAATGGTGTAAAAAAGGTTTTACATCATTTATCATAATAATTTCCAAAATGTGTGTCAAATGTTTTTTACATTTGTATTTACCATTGCGCTAAAAAATATTGTGGAAGGAATTCAGAGGATGATAAAGAAGAAAGAATTGTAGAAGGAGGCGCTTATTTTTACTGAAAGGAATAAAACAATGAAACTTATTTTCATAAGACATGGTGAAGGGAAGCATACGAAAGATTTACCAATGAGTTTGCAAGTAGAGAATCCGCCTTTGACAAAAGAAGGTGAGAAACAAGCGTTATTACTTCAAAGTAGTTTGCCACTAGAGGAAACTGATGTATTAATCGCAAGTCCCACCCTCCGAACATTACAAACTGCGGCAATATGGAGTTCGCAAATGTTCTGTCGTAAAGTAACACATCCGTATATTTCCCCGCGTATTTTTCCGTATCGTAAAGGAGCGAGAACATTGCCTTGTGATCAGTTACTAAATCAGCAGTTGATTCAAGAATTATTTCCTAGTTTTTCTTTAGGAGAAAGTATAAATGGTATATTGTGGAATGAGGGGGTGAATACGATTTCAGAGACGGAATTTGGGAATATTGCAGATCAATTCATCAATTGGTGCTGTACATTAAAGGCAGAAAGAATCTATGTTGTTTCACATGATGGAACAATCACGGCATATAGGCAGTACTTACAAAAGCAAGCGCTAACCAGAGAAGACTTTTTAGAAGAAACAGGTATATATGAAATGACCTTAGGAACGGAGGGATTCATTTGAATATTGCATTGGTAGTTGGGGATAATTCTGATTTAGAAGCACAAGCACTTCGAGCGACATTTGAGTATTTGGGGGCAAGAGTTATTACATATTGGATTTGTCGGCCACGTGATTTGATAGATGTTCTTTCAGGGAAAAGTTTGTATGAAGATGTAAATTATATTATTTTTTGTTTCCATGGTGATGAAGGTGAGTTAATAATGGGGGAATTAGGAGAAGATGTATATGAAGAAGATGAACCGAGAGGGAACTTTGGTGTAGGTGAAATCAAACGATATGCAAAATTGCATAATAAATATATTATCAATAGTGGCTGTACTTTAGGGGATCCAAAACTTGCGGAAGTTTTTTTAAATAGTGGTGTGAAAGCATACATTGGTTCAACAGATTATGTGGATGGAAATGCAGCACTTATGTTTACAATTCGCTTATTTTATGGAATTATCAATCATCAAAAAACAATAGACGATGCATTTCAAGATGCGAAACTATTAGATGATGAGACTCTTACATTTGAACTGTATAAAGAATAAAACGTACT